>DAISKN010000087.1:0-10369 GCA_036820975.1 Acidobacteriota bacterium
ACGGGAGCATCGCGGGAGAGGGCAACCGGCCTTTGCGGCTCAGCTCGCCGAGCTCCCTGCAGCTCACGCACGAGCTCCGCGCCTCCCACGACGCCATTCTGGTCGGAATCGGCACCGTTCTCGCCGACAACCCGCGGCTCAACGTGCGACTCGCCAGCGGGGAGGACCCGCGGCCGATCGTGGTCGACAGCCGACTCCGGATTCCGCGGGACGCGCACCTGCTCGAGAACGGCAGGGGCGCGTGGATCGCGACCACCGAAGCGGCGGCGGCCTCCGCCGAGGTCGAGCTGCAATCCCGGGGGGCCCTGATATTGCGGGGGCGCGCCCTGGAGAACGGCTGGGTGGACCTCGCGGCGCTTCTGCAGCAGCTCGAGAAGCGCGGAGTGCGGCACCTTCTGGTCGAGGGAGGGGCTCGGATTCTCACCAGTTTTCTCGAGTCGAAGCTCGTGGACTACCTGGTGGTCACGATCTCACCCCGATTCGTCGGCGGCGTTCGCCCGCTCGACTCGCGAGAGCTTTCGTCCTTTCCGAGCCTCGTCTCGTGGCGATCGGAGCGCGTTGGGGAGGACCTGGTGGTGGCGGGCGGGCTCGTCTGGCCCCCCGAATGAAGGCGCGGGTTCTCTACTTCCAGGGGCCGCGCCGGATCGAGATCCGAGACCAGGACCTTCCGGAGCCGGGCCGGGGTGAGGTGCGGATAGAAACCGACCTCTCCGCTATCAGCGCCGGAACCGAGCTCCTCCTCTACCGCGGGCAGGTCCCTGCCGGCACGATTCTCGACGAAGCCCTGCCGTCGCTCTCGGGAACCGTTCGGTATCCTCTAGCCTATGGCTATGCCGCCGTCGGCCGCGTCGTCAGCCAGGGCGAGGGAGTCGAAGGCGATCTCCTGGGCCGGCGGGTCTTCGCGTTCGAGACCCATCGGAGCTCTTTTCTCGCGCGCCCGGAGGCGCTTCACGTCGTTCCCGAGGATGTCCCTCCGGAGTCCGCCGCCCTCCTTCCGACCGTCGAGACCGCCATCGGCCTGGTCCACGACGCGCGGCCCCTGATGGGAGAGCGGGTGCTGGTGGTCGGCCAGGGTGTCGTCGGCCTCGTGACCACGTCGCTTCTCTCTCGGTTCCCCCTCGCGCGACTGGTGACCGTGGACCGATGGGAGGCGCGCCGGCGGCTCTCGGTCGAGCTCGGCGCGGCGAGCTCCGTCGGCCCCGACGAGCTCGGAGAGAGCGACTTCGACCTCACGTTCGAAGTCTCGGGATCTCCCGAGGCGCTCGACGTCGCTATCGCCGCCACCGGAATCGAGGGACGGGTCATCGTGGGCTCGTGGTACGGCGACAAGCGCGCGCCTCTCGACTTCGGGACGCACTTCCATCGTGGACGCCTGAGCATCCGGTCGAGTCAAGTGAGCCGGCTTTCGCCCCGCCTCTCCGCGCGCTGGACGAAGGCACGCCGCCTGCGGGTGGCGCTCGAGGCCGCCGCCCGCCTTCCGGCTCGGAAGCTGGTGAGCCACCGTTTCCCGATCGAGCGCGCCGCCGAAGCCTACCGCCTCCTCGACGAGAGCCAGAACGACTGCCTGCAAGTTCTCCTGACCTATAATTGATGCCTTCATGGCTACGTTCCAGGTGGGGGTCTTGGCGGACTTCGTCGCGCAGCATTACCTCTTCGGCGGGGACTTCGGTCCCGAAGGCTCGCTCCATTCCCATCCCTATCGGGTGGAGCTCACGGTCTCGGGCGGGGCGCTCGACCGGCACGGTTTTCTCGTGGACATCGTGCGCCTTCGAGAAGAGCTCTCCCGATTGGTGGACGGTTATCGCGACCGGACGCTGAACGACCTTCCGGATTTCGCCGGACTCAACCCTGGAGTCGAGGTCGTCGCGAGGGCGATGGCGGTGTCGCTCGAGCGCGCTCTCGCGGGAGAGACCTTCGACAGCCTCGAAATCAAGCTCTGGGAGAACGATACCGCCTGGGCGAGCTACCGCGTCGTCCGGAGCGTCGAATAGAAATCATGGCATCCGAGACCTTTCCCTTCCGCGCCGAGGTGCAGCAGCTCCTCGATTTGATGATCCACTCCCTCTACTCCCACAAGGAGATCTTCCTTCGGGAGCTGATCTCGAACGCTTCCGACGCTCTCGACCGCCTGCGGTTCGAGGCCTTGACCCGGCCGGAGCTCCTTTCCGAAGGCGGCAAGCTCGAGATCCGGCTCGAGGTGGACGAAGCGGCCCGCACGCTGACCGTCAACGACACCGGCATCGGGATGAGCCGCCAGGAGCTCATCGACAACATCGGAACCATCGCCAAATCGGGCACCCGGGAGCTCGCGGAGAAGATCCGCAAGAGCAAGGCGGCGGGAGACAAAGAGGAGGGCCTCGCCGAGCTCATCGGACAGTTCGGCGTCGGGTTCTACTCGTCGTTCATGGTGGCGGACCGCGTGGTGGTGGTGACCCGCCGGGCGGGGGAGGCGGAAGCCACCCGGTGGGAATCCGCGGGCTCGGGTGAGTTCGAGATCGCGGCGGCGGAGCGCGACTCCCAGGGGACGTCGGTCACGCTCCACTTGAAGCCCGTCGACGAGGAGCAGGGGATCGACGATTTCACGAAAGAGCCCGCTCTCGCGGGCATCGTGCGCCGCTACTCGGATTTCATCGCCTATCCCGTGGTTCTCGGCGGCAAGACTCTGAACTCGATGAAGCCCATCTGGGAGCGGCCAGCGTCGGAGGTCGATCCCGGGGAGTACGCCGAGTTCTACAAACACATCTCCCACGACTGGCGCGATCCGCTCCTGACCCTCTCGCAGAAGGCGGAAGGGCTTCTCGAGTACCGGGCGCTGCTGTTCGTTCCCTCGGAGGCGCCTTTCGACCTGTTCTACGTGGGCTACGAGGCGGGGCTCAAGCTGTACGTGCGCCGGGTTCTGATCGTGGAGCGCAGCCCCGATCTTCTCCCGCGGTACCTCCGCTTCCTCACGGGTGTGGTCGATTCTCCCGACCTTCCCCTCAACGTCTCGCGGGAGATGCTCCAGCACGATCGCCAGATTCGGCAGATCCGGAAAGGCCTGGTCAAGAAGGTCCTCGACGGTCTCGCGGAGCTGCGGGAAAAGGACGAGGAGAAATACCTGTCCTTCTTTCGAGCGTTCGGCCGGGTGCTGAAGGAGGGCCCTTCCGAGGACTACGAGAACAAGGACAAGATCGCGGATCTGCTGCTCTTCCAGAGCTCGCACCACGCGGAGAAGCTTTCGTCTCTCGCGGAGTACGCCGCCCGCATGAAGGACGGTCAGGAGGCGATCTACTACCTGACGGGAGCGTCCCGGGCGGCGATCGAGAGCTCGCCCCATCTCGAGGCGTTCCGGGACAAGGGGATCGAAGTCCTCTTTCTGACGGACGCGGTTGACGAGCTCGTGGTCGAGTCCCTCGCGGAGTACCAGGGGAAGAAGCTGCAGTCGGCGGGGAAGGGGACGGTGGATCTCGGCTCCGCCGAGGAGAAGGAAGAGAAGAAGAAGGAGCTCGACGAGAAGACCCGGACCTATCAGGGGCTCCTCGAGAGAATCCAGAAGGCTCTCGAGGATCGCATCAAGGAGGTGCGGCTCTCCGCGCGGCTCACCGCCTCACCCGCCTGTCTCGTGGGGGCGGAGCACGACTTCAGTCCAAGGCTCGAGCAGCTCCTGAAACGGGACACCGACCGGCCGCTCCAGAAACGGATCCTGGAGCTCAACCCCGATCACGAGATCGTGAAAAAGCTCGAGGAGATGGTCGAATCCGACGCCGCGAGCGAGAAGGTCGCGGAGTACGCGGAGCTTCTCTACGGCTACGCGGTGCTCGCGGAGGGGTCGGAGCTTCCGGATCCCGCGGCCTTCGCCCGCAGGATAGCGGAGCTGATGAGCCAGGGACTCGCTTAATCCAGGAAGAACGCAAAGGCGCAAGGAAACGCAAGGGCGCGTTGAAGAAAAATTCAAAACAAGGGGATAAGGAGAGAGGAGGAGATAAGGAGATAAATCGGTCAATCGGTTCTGATTCATCTCCCCATCCCCTCCTATCTCCCCATCCCCTTTTCTTACACTCCGGATTGCCGCTCAACCGTCGTTGCTGCGGTTGAGCCAGCTCACGACCCTACGCACTGCCCATCGCGGTGACACCCGGACCAGAAGGGAAAGCGACTTGTTCGCGATCCCCGGAATCACCACCGCTTTTCCGGCTTCCATTCCCCTGTAGCCGGCTTCGGCCACCGAGCGGGGGTCCGCCATTCCCAGGCGCATGAGTCTCGAGCCCGCCATGTTCGCGCGCGACTGGAACTCGGTGCGCGTGGGGCCGGGCAGGAGCGCGGTCGACGTCACCCCGGTTCCGCGGAGCTCCTCCGCGATCGCCTCGGTGAAAGAAAGAACGTACGCCTTGCTGGCGTAGTAGACCGCCATCGACGGGCCGGGCTGCAGGCCGGCCGTCGAGGCCACGTTCAGGATCCGTCCGCGTCGCCTCGAAACCATCGGGGGAAGGTAGAGATGCGTCAGATGCGTGAGGGCGAGGACGTTGAGGCGCAGCATCTCGAGATGCCGTTCGATCGGGGTCTCGTGGAACCGGCCGAGGCTCCCGAATCCGGCGTTGTTGACGAGCACCTCGATCTCGATCTCTCGCCGCTTCGTCTCGCGCAGCAGGGCGGCAGGCGCCTCCGGGTCGCCGAGATCGAGCGAGATCACGTCGGCGCGGACTCCGTGAGATTCTCGGAGCGATCGAGAGAGCTCGGAAAGCCTCTCTTCGCTTCTCGCGACGAGGACCAGAGGGCGCCCTTTCGAGGCCGCGATGACGGCGAGCTCCCGGCCGATCCCGGTGGAAGCGCCAGTGACCAGGGTGAACCCCGTCGCCGCGCTCATGGCGACCAGCATATCAGGACGACGAGCTTGTCATCCGGGATCGGGTTTCTTAAACTGTTCTCATCGCGCGACCCCATGGCCATCCGGTGCACGAGCTGCGACCACGAGATCCAGGAGGACGACCTTCCCCGCCTCTCGGACGTCGCTCGAGTCCTGTGCCCGGAGTGCCAGGCGCCGCTCAGTCTTCCCGAGATGACCATCCCGCTCTCTCTTACCCAGGTCCACGGCCGCATGTCCGCGGGGGAGGGTCTCGCCCCGGACAAGAAGTATGCGCTCTTGGTCCTCAGCGGAAGCGAGACCGGGCGGGTCATCGAGATCGACAAGCCGCTGGTGACAATCGGGCGCAGCGGCTGCGATGTGATTCTCGACGATCCCGAGCTTTCGCGCCGCCACGCGCGGATCCGGATCCGCGGCGCGGAGGGCGATCTCGAGGACATGGGCAGCACCAACGGGACCTTCGTCGGGAAGGACCGCATCCAGCAAAGCGTGGTCATCGAGAACCGCTCCAAGTTCCGCGTCGGAGGAGTGGAGCTCGCATTCGTCGTCACCGATCGTCCCGCCTGAGTCCCCCTTTACTCCGCAACTCGCTCCGGTATAATGGGCGTCCGCGTCGCGGGGAGCGGACGAGGGCAGATGCCTTATCCTTTTAGAAACAAGGAGATAAGCTGGCTGTCCTTCAACGCCCGCGTGCTCCAGGAGGCGAGCGACCGGAGCGTTCCCGTCATCGATCGCCTGCGTTTTCTCGGAATCTTTTCCTCGAATCAGGACGAGTTCTATCGGGTTCGGGTCGCGACCCTCCATCGGCTTGCGCGGCTCGGGAGGAAGGGAAAGAAGCTCCTGGGACACGACCCCAAGGCCGTTCTTCGCGAGATCAAGGAAATCATCCTCAAGCAGCAGGCGGTGTTCCAGGGCGCCTACGCCCAGATCCTGGAGGAGCTCGCGAAGCAGGGCATCCACTTGGTGGACGAGACCCAGCTCACGCCGGAACAGGGGCTCTACGTGAGGAGCTATTTCCGCCGTGAAGTCCGACCGAAGCTGACGCCGCTCATGGTCCGCGCCAAAGTCCGGTTTCCCGAGCTCCGCGACAAGTCGATTTATCTCGCGACGCGGCTCCGCACCAGAGGGGGGAAGAACGATCGTTTCGCCTTGATCGAGGTGCCGACGGACGCGCTTCCCCGGTTCCTCACCCTGCCTCAAGTGGGACGCGAGCAGTACGTCATCCTCCTCGAAGACGTGATCCGGTACAACTTGAGGGAGATTTTCTCGCTCTTCGAGTTCGAGAGCATCGAGTCCCACATCGCAAAGCTCACCAGAGACGCGGAGCTCGACATCGACGACGACGTCACCGAGAGCTACGTGCGCAAAGTGGTGAAGGGAATCAAGCTCCGCGAGGAGGGAAACCCCGTCCGGCTCGTCTGCGACCGCGAGATCTCCGAGGAGTTCCGGAAGCTCCTGGTGCGCAAGCTCGGCCTCAAGACCGAGGACAGCTTCGTCCCCGGCGGCCGCACCCACAACCACAAGGACTTCATCGACTTTCCCCGGGTCGGAAGGCAAGCTCTCCTGTACCCGGCGATGGAGCCGGTTCCGTTCCCCCTCATCGAGTCTCAGGGCAGCATCCTCGCCGCCATGAGGCGGCGGGAGTTCCTGCTGCACTTTCCCTACCAGCCCTTCGACTACGTCATCGATCTCCTGCGGGAGGCGGCGATCGATCCGAAGGTCACCGCCATCAAGGTCACGCTCTATCGCGTCGCCCGGCATTCCGGCGTCGCCAACGCCCTTCTGAACGCCGCCCGCAACGGCAAGCAGGTGACGGCGATCATCGAGCTCCAGGCGCGCTTCGACGAGGAGGCGAACGTCGCCCTCGCGAACCAGCTCCAGAAGGAGGGCGGGAAGGTCATCTTCGGCGTGCCCGGGCTGAAGGTGCACGCCAAGGTCGGCCTGATCGTGAGGAAGGAGAAGGGGAAGCTCCAGCGCTACGCTTTTCTCGGCACCGGCAACCTGAACGAGGACACCGCCAAGGTCTATTCCGACCAGTGCCTCTTCACCACCGACCGGCGTCTCACCAGGGAAGTGGAAGCGGTCTTCGAGTTCCTCCAGGACAACTATCGGGTCTCGGACTTCCGGCATCTGATGGTCGCGCCCTTCGGCTTTCGCGAGGGTCTGACCAAGCTCGTGCGGAGCGAGATCAAGAACAAGAAGAAGGGGAAGCCGGCGTACATCGACCTCAAGCTGAACAACATCGCCGACCCGGAGATGCTCGGTCTCCTCTACGAGGCCGCTGACGCCGGCGTGAACGTGAGGCTGAACGTCCGAGGCATGTATTCGCTCCTCCCGAGCGCCGTCAAGCACCCGGAGAACATCGAGGCTATCGGGATCGTCGACCGCTTCCTCGAGCACAGCCGCATCCTGGTGTTCGCCAACGGCGGTAACGAAAAGATTTTCCTCTCCTCCGCCGACTGGATGACCCGGAATCTCGATCGGCGGGTCGAGGTGACGTTCCCCGTATACGATCCCAGGCTGCAGAAGGACCTCAAGGAGTTCCTCGAGCTCCAGTGGGCCGACAACGTCAAGGCCCGCATCCTCGACGAGCAGCTCTCCAACCAGTACCGGCCGCGGAAGGGCGAGGCCGTTCGCAGCCAGTCGGCGTTCTACGATCTCATCAAGGAGCGCACGCTCGGCGACGAGCTCAAAGAGTCGAAACCCCAGGCCACCGCTTGAGTCCTCAAGAGCTCACGTAGGCGGTCTTCACCGTGGTATAGAACTCCCGGGCGTAGCGGCCCTGCTCCCTCGGTCCGTAGCTCGAGCCCTTCGTGCCTCCGAAAGGCACGTGGTAGTCGACGCCGGCGGTCGGAAGGTTCACCATCACCATCCCCGCTCGGGACCTCCTCTTGAAGTCGTCGGCGTGCTTCAGCGAGGTCGTCACCACGCCCGCCGAGAGGCCGAATTCCGTGTCGTTCGCGACCTCGAGCGCTTCCTCGTAGCCCTTCACGCGAACCACCGTGGCCACCGGACCGAAGATCTCCTCGCGGTTCACGCGCATGCGGTTGTCGGTGTCGACGAAGAGCGCGGGGCTGAGGTAATAGCCCTTGGTCTCTCGCGAGATGCGCTCGCCTCCGAAAGCGAGTCGAGCGCCTTCGCCGCGGCCGATCTCGATGTACGACAAATCCTGGTCGAGCTGGCTCTGGTCGACGACGGGACCGAGGTCGGTGTCGGGAGCGACCGCGTCGCCGACCCGTAGCGCCTTCAGGCGAGAGATCGTCTTCTCGACGAAAGCGTCGTGGATTCGCTCGGTGACCACCAGTCGGGAGGAGGCGGTACAGCGCTGTCCGGTGGAGTAGAAAGCGCCCTGCACGGCGCAGTCGACGGCCACGTCCAGATCGGCGTCGTCGAGCACCACCAGCGGGTTCTTCCCGCCCATCTCCAGCTGCACTCTCGCATGCCGCTTCGTCGCCCCGAGAAGGATGTGGTGGCCGGTCTCGACGGACCCGGTGAAGCTGATGGCGTCGACGTCGGGCGAGCTCACCATGGCTTCCCCGACCACTCGTCCCCGCCCGATGACGAGGTTGAAGACGCCCGCGGGAATTCCCGATCGGGAGACGATCTCGGCGACGGCCCAGGCGCAGCCGGGAGTGAGCTCCGCGGGCTTGAACACCACGCAGTTTCCGAAGGCGAGAGCCGGAGCGATCTTCCATGCGGGTATGGCGATGGGGAAGTTCCAGGGGGTGATGATTCCCACGACCCCGACGGGCTCGCGCGTTACCTCGACGTGGACTCCGGGACGCACCGAAGGCACGAGCTCCCCGCTCAGACGGAGGGCTTCGCCGGCGAAAAACTTGAAGATGTTCCCCGCGCGCGCGACCTCTCCGATCCCCTCCTTGAGCGTCTTTCCCTCTTCTCTCGCGAGGAGCCGCCCGAGCTCCTCGCGCCGGGCGAGGATCTCGGTCCCGACACGATCCAGGGAGTCCGCGCGCGCCTGGATGTTGCTTCGAGACCACTGAGGGAAGGAGGCGCGAGCGGCGGCGATGGCATCCCGGGTGGTCGCCTCGTCGCCGTGCGCGTACTCGCCCACGGTCTCGTCCAGGTTCGAGGGGTTGAGGTTCGGGTGATAGCCGGCGCCCTTCACCCAGGAGCCGCCGATGAACAAGTCGTGCTGAGTCATGGGAGAGAAACCATAACCCACGTCGTGCGCTTTGCCAACTTTCTGCTACAGTCCGCGGATGAGAGACGCGGTCGTTTTCATCGGAGCGCTCTTCTTCGCCGTCGGGATCGCCCAGGCCGAGCCCCCGAGGACGCTCGCGGACCTGGATGCCTACGTGGCGAAGGGCGTCGCCGACTGGCGGATCCCGGCCCTCGCCGTCGCCGTGGTCAAGGACGGCGAGGTGGTGTTCGCCAAAGGTTACGGGGTTCGCGATCTATCGAAACCCGGTCCGGCCGACGAGAACACTCTCTTCGCCATCGGCTCGACGACGAAGGCGATGACCGCGGCGGCGCTGGGAATGCTCGTGGACGAGGGAAAGCTCGGCTGGGACGATCCGGTCACGAAGCACCTCCCCTGGTTTCAGCTCCGCGATCCCGTCGTGACCCGCGAGGTCACGGTGCGCGACCTGCTGACGCATCGGGCCGGCCTTCCGAACGCGGATTTCCTGTGGTACGGCCGCGACAACTCTCCCCGGGACATACTTCTGCGCATGCGATACCTGCCGCAGGAGACCTCTCTCCGCTCGCACTTCACCTACCAGAACGTCATGTACGCCGCCGCCGGAGCGGTCGTCGCCGAGGTGAGCGGGACGTCGTGGGAGGATTTCGTGCGCGCCCGGCTCCTCGAGCCCCTGGGCATGACGGGAACCGCGGTCACCCTCTCGGAGGCCGCGGGAAAGGGGAACGTCGCCTCGCCTCACTTCGACATCGACGGCGAGGTGCGGGTGATCGAGAACGCGAGCGTCGATCCGGTGGCGCCCGCGGGCTCGATCTGGTCGAGCGTTTCCGACATGGCGAAGTGGATGCGCTTCCTCCTGGAGGGCGCGGCCCCTGGCGGAACGCGCCTTCTGAAGGAGGAGACTCTGGAGGAGCTCTTCCGTCCGCAAACCCTCGTGGACCGGGACGAGTTCTATCCCACGCAGAGGCTCACCCGTCCGAAGTGGACGACGTACGGCCTCGGATGGTTCCAGCACGACTACCGCGGGCGGGCGGTCGACTTCCACACCGGCAGCATCGACGGAATGGTCGCGATCCACGGTCTCATCCGAAGCGAGCGGCTCGGGGTCTACGTTCTCGCGAACCTCGACCACGCCGAGCTGCGGCACGCAATCCTGTATACCGTCTTCGATCTCTACGGTGAGGACGCGGGACCGCGGCGCGACTGGAGCGCGGACCTGAAGGAGCTCTACCGCACTCTGGTGAAGGAGGCGGACGACAGAAAGGCCGAGCTCGAGGCGAAGCGCGTCCCCGGGACCCGTCCGTCGCTTCCGCCGGAGGGCTACGCCGGCGCCTACACCGATCCTCTCGCGGGAGAGGCCGCGGTCTCGA
>DAISKN010000087.1:10379-14407 GCA_036820975.1 Acidobacteriota bacterium
CTGGGAGTGGGACGGCGCCTGGCAGTGCGTGGCGGGCTGCGCCTGAGCCTCGGCCCGACTCTCACGGGAAGCCTCGAGCACTGGCACTACGACGTCTTCCGGATCCTCTGGGATCGGAAGTGGCAGGGCACGGGTTTCGTGAGCTTCCGCCTCGGAGTCGAGGGTGAGGTGGAGAGCCTCGAGATCGACGGGCTCGGGTTCCGGCACGAGCGCGATTCGAGCGCGCGGCCGTAAAGAGGAAGTCCTCATAGTAGGACCCTTGATCGAGACCCACTATTAGGATACGCTGAGTTCATGAAGGCGGTAACCATCCGGGAGGCCAAGGCGCGTCTCAACGCGCTTGTCGAGGCGGCGGAGCGCGGAGAGCAAATCGTGCTGATGCGGGGGTCGAAGCACGTAGCCGCCATCGTGCCCGTGTCCGCGGAGGATCTCGAGCTATTGCCGAGTCTTACGGATGCGCAGGCCGATCGCCTGTGGCGCCGGCTCCATGATGAACGAGAGGCGGGAACGTCGAAGGTTTTCGACAGCCCTGAACGAGCCGTGACCTTTTTGCGAAGCGCTCCGAAAGGGGAGGAAAAAACCACGAGTCGGGCTACCGGCAAGCGGGTCCGCGCGCGTCGTCGATGAGAATCGTTCTGGCGGAGCGGTTTCAGCGCGACGTCCGACCCCTCTCCGAAGACCGGCTCTCGGCGGTTTTCCAGTCGATTCTTTCGCTACCCAAGGCAATGGGCGATCCTCACATCCACTCCGGGCTCGGCATTCGGAAGATCCACCGGAGCGGAATCTGGGAGGCGCGGGTGGGTCTGGGCTTGAGGCTGGTATTCGCCGTCGAGGACCAAGCCATCACGCTCGTTCGTGTCTCTACCCACGACGAGATCCAGCGATACCTTCGCGAGCTCTAGCAAGCCTGTGCTAGCCTCTATTCTTTCAGAGGTACGGCGATGGCGAAAAAGCTCCTCATCATTCTCATAGTGCTCGCCGTAGTGGCGGGATTCCTCGTGTCTCGCGACTGGGATTCTCCCGAGCTCGGACAGGCGCTCCTCGACAAGGTCTCGGCCGCGACCGGGATCCAGATGAAGGCGGAGGGCTTCCGGCTGAACCTCCTCAAGGGCGTGGTCCTCGAGAAAGTCGAGGCGAAGTCCTCGGGTGAGGGCCGTGAGCTCACCTTCAACCTGGACCGGCTGGTCTTCGAGCATCGGCTTCTTCCGCTTCTTTCCGGGACCGTGGCCATCGAACGCATCCTCCTCGAGAAGCCGAGCTTCGAAATGGTGCAGTCGAAGGCGAAGGGGTCGTCTTCCGAGAAGGGCGACGCGCCGGGCGGGGCGGCCGGAGCCGGAGCCGGGGAAGGCGGGGTCGGACTCGCGCTCGAAGTGAAACGGATCCAGATCGAGGACGGAAGCCTTTCGGTCAAGAACGAAAAGGGTGAAGAGAAAACCCGGGTGCAAGGCCTCGACCTCGAGATGCGGAGCGTGGGCTTCGACCCGAAGGCCGGGTCTCTCGCGGGCCTCTCGGCCGAAGGAACTCTCGAAATCCGCGAGATGGTTTTCGATACGCTGAATCTCACCGAGACCGAGGGAGAGTTCCAGCTCGCGGACGCGGTCTTCGTCATCCCGGAGCTCACGTTCGTGATGCCCCATGCGAGCTTCACCTCGGGCGCCAAGCTCGATTTCCAGCGCGCGCCCTTCAAGTACTCGATGAACGCCAAAGGTGACCCCCTGGACGTCAACGGCATGGTGGGAGCGAAAGAAGGCTTCGGCCGCGCGACCCTCCATCTGGAGGTGCAGGGCGCCGGACCGGAAACGAGGGACCTCAGGGCCGAGGGTCTCCTGGCCCTCCAGGAGGGTCGCTTTCCCGACGCGCCGATGTTCTCCCGGATCGACGCCGCCCTCGGTAAGAAAGCGGTCGTTGACTCGCCGTACAAGGCCACCGAGGTGAGCTTCCGTATGGAGAACAACCGCGTGATCCTCGCGCCGTTCCGGTTCGAGAGCGGCGACGCGCGCCTGGATCTGAAGGGCACGATGGCTCTCGAGGGCTCGATCGACTTCGACCTGTCTCTCGCGACTCCCCGCGAGGGGCTCCAGATCGAGGGGATGGGATCGAGCGCTCTGGATCTCCTGGCGGACGACGAAGGGTGGGTCCCGGTTCCCATCCACATTACCGGCACCCTGGAAGATCCCAGGGTGCGGCCGGACATGAAAGCCCTGGCTTCGCAGGCGGGTCGCGGGGCGAAGCGCGAGGTCACGGAAAAGGCGACCGACGCCCTGAAGGGCCTGCTGAAGAAGAAAAACGAGTAGAATCCAGGTAATGAGCACCACACCGACGGATACCCGCTCCGAGCGGAAGGCCGAGAATCGCATCGACGTCCAGGAGCACGGAATGGCTCCGGACGGGAGCCGGAGCTCGACCGATCGCCGGCTCTTCATGCAGCTCCAGGTGTTCACCGATTGCCACGACACCGAGGCGGTGGCGAAAAAGGTAGAGGCGAGCGGCATCGAGGCCGTGGTCTACCTCGACGTGAACGATCCCCGGGGCGTCGGCCTTCTCACGATGTCGGAAGACCCGGCGCGGTTCGTGACGCTCGTCCGGCCTCTGGTCAACGAGGAGCCGTTCCGCTCGATCCGGTTCCGGCCCGAGCTCGCGATGCTCGGTCGCACGTACGCCAGCGGCTACGAGCAGAACGTCGAGGACTGGCTTCTCAACCGGCCGCGGCGAAACGTACGGGATCCCGAGTGGCCGTGGGCGATCTGGTATCCGCTCCGGCGGACCGGGGCGTTCAACGCGCTTGCCGACGAGGAGCAGAAGAGCATCCTGCGCGAGCACGGCGGCATCGGCCGTCTCTACGGCGAACAGGGGCTCGCCCACGATATCCGGCTCGCGTGCTTCGGAATCGACACCAACGACAACGAGTTCGTGATCGGCCTCGTGGGGAAGGATCTCCATCCCCTCTCCCACCTCGTGCAGAGGATGCGCAAGACCCGGCAGACGTCGGAGTTCATGGAGAAGATGGGCCCGTTCTTCGTGGGCCGCGCCCTCTGGCAGAGCCCGAAACCCTAGCCTTCGTTCGGCACGGAATCCGGAGGAACGCAAAGGCGCAAGGAAACGCAAGGGCGCGAGGAAGAAAAATCCAATACCAAGGGGGATGTGGAGATTGGGGGATGTCGAGATAAGTCGGCCCATCGGAGAAAGTCGGGAGATTCATCCCCCTGTCCCCCTGGTCTCCCCATCCCCCTTGTATTCGTTCCCCTCCTGATCCCCTTGAGCCTCTGCTTCTTTGCGCCTTTGCGTTCTTCCCCCGGTCTCCCGTTGTCTGGAGCCACATCGCATGAAGCTTCCCGCGCACGAGTATCTCGATCGCAACGGCATCGCCTATGAGGCGAGAGCCTTTCCCCCGGAGACGGAGAAGGGCGCCGCGAACGTCGCGCTAGCCCTCGGGTTTCGCGAGCACCAAATGGTGAAGACCCTCCTCTTCCAGACGGGAAAGGGAGAGCGGGTTCTGGTGATGGTCGGGGGCGACCGCAGCGCCTTGTCCTCTCATCTCAAGAAGGCGCTCGGGGACCGGAACGTCCAGATGGCGTCGCCTGAAGCGGTGAAGGCGACGACGGGCTACGAGATCGGCTCGGTGCCGCCGTTTCACTGGCAGCCCGCGGACTTCCGCTCCTTTCTCGACGAAGCCCTCATTCGCGAGCCGGTCCTCGGCGTCGGCGCCGGAGTCTGGGGGAACGAGATCCTGATCGCTCCCGTGAACCTCGCGAGGGCGGCCCGGGCGATCGTCGTCAACCTGACGGAACGCGAGCGGCCGGTCGTTCCCGAGGGCGCGTTAGAATGATGCGACGATGAGAACCGGAGCGATGGCGTTCGCCCTGTATCTGGTCGCGGCCCAAACGCCCGAGCGCGAATCCTTTCCCGTCTACCTCTGTGCCGCCCATCCCGACGAACAAGCCACGGGGCCGGGTGTCTGCGCCAAGTGCGGCCGCGAGCTGGTTCTTCGGACTCTGGTTTCCAGCTACTCCTGCCCCATGCATCCGGCG
>DAISKN010000088.1:0-14338 GCA_036820975.1 Acidobacteriota bacterium
CCGCGTCGCCGGTATTGGCCCGTCGCTCGCGAAAAAGATCGTGCGCCATCGCAACGAGAAGGGCCTCTTCAAGACCCGGGAATCCCTGCGCAAGGTCGCGGGCCTGGGTCCCCGCGCCTTCGAGCAGGCCGCCGGCTTCCTGCGAATTCAAGGAGGATCGCAGCCCCTCGACGCGAGCGCCGTCCATCCCGAGCGATACGCCCTCGTCGAGAGGATGGCGAAAGATCTCGGAGTCCCGGTCGCAAAGCTCGTGGGGAACAAGGGAGCGCTCGAGGGAGTGGACCTCGCCAAGTACGAGTCCGGCGACGTGGGGAAGTTCACGCTGAACGACATCCGGGAGGAGCTTCGGAAACCGGGCCGGGACCCGCGCGCCTCGTTCGAGCCTCCGAAGTTCCGCGCCGATGTTCGGACGCTTCTGGACCTGGAGCCCGACATGGAGCTCGAGGGCGTCGTCACCAACGTCACCGCCTTCGGGGCTTTCGTGGACGTGGGCGTCCACCAGGACGGGCTGGTCCATATCTCCCAGCTCTCGAACCGCTACGTGAAGGATCCCGCCGAGGTGGTCAAGGTGGGGGACAAGTTGAAAGTGCGCGTCCTCGAGGTCGACCTGGAGCGCCGGAGAATTTCTCTCTCCGCTCGCGATAAAATGGGATCCGAGAAGAGGTAGCTCATGAAGACGGTGATCAACAAGACGCGCGCACCCCTCAAGGTGCCGCTCCCGAGGGGCAAGTCCCTCCATATGGGCCCCGGCAAGTCCGGGCAAATCCGCGACGAGGACGCCGACCACGCCGGATTGAAGAAGCTCGTCGAGGCAGGCAAGCTCGAGATCGTCGAGGGCAGCCAGCAGGAGGCCGGCCTCGCCGGCGGCACGACCGCCCCCCACGAGGCGACCCACGGACTCGGCAAGGCGACCTTCAGACAGAGAAAGGGCGGGGATCGATAGGTCCGCTTGGGAACAACTCCACGCGTCAGCCGCCCTCGCGGCTGCCGGCACCGCAAGCGACCCGCCGAGGACGTTTCCGCAGAAACGTCCCGCTCAGGGGAGCGCTGAAGCCGTCTCGAGAAATCCCTTTGCGGCCGGGGCGATCCGCTCGTCGAATTCCGCGAACGCTCCCAAGAGGTCCCGCATTCCGGTTCGCTTTCCCCAAAGAAGCATCGGAAGTCTCGGATCGTGCCCCACGAGCCGAGCTACGAGCCCGCCGCCTATTTCCGGATGCTCGCCGGCGGGCGGGCGTCCTCGGGGAGCAGGGTTCTGAACGTCAGCGGGTCCCGCACCTCCCGGAACGACTGCCGCGCCTGCTCGAGGAGCGCCGGCTGCGTCAGGAGATCGAGGCCCGTGGCCGCCAGGGTCTTGGCGGCCACGGTCATGGCCTTTTCACCGATGCTCATCCCCGTCGAGGCCGCGACCTGCCACGAGTGGCCGGGGGCGCCTAGCGCGTAGGACGCGACCACCAGGCTTCCCGTGGGCACGTGCCACGAGAGATCGCCCTGATCCGTCGAGCTCGCGCGCTGTTCCGGCTCTTCCTGAACGGGGTCGACGCCCTCGAAGAGGGGCTGGTCGGGAATCGAGGCGAGCTCTTTCTGGGTCTCCCGGGCGAACGCTTTCTCCTCGTCGTCGAAGCGCGGAGGGCCGACTGTCTGGAGGTTGTCGTGAATGAGGTTCGAGAGCGCGCGATTCGGAAGGACCTCGTGCGCGTCTCCGTCCACGACGTAGGTCATTTCCGTCCCCGTCATCAAAGCCGCCCCTCGCGCGATATCGACGAGTCGGGCGAACACCTCCTCGACGGTGTCGTGCCGATCGGCGCGGACGTAGTACCAGGAGGACGCCTGCGGCGGCACCACGTTCGGCTGGCCGCCGCCTTCGGTCACGACGTAGTGGATGCGCGTGTCCTGGGGCACGTGCTCGCGAAGGAAGTTCGCGCCGATGTTCATGAGCTCGAGGGCGTCGAGGGCGCTTCTTCCCTGATGGGGGGACATCGACGCATGGGCGGGAAGGCCGTGGAACGTGAACCTCGCACCCGCGACCGCCTTGCTGTACGAGTAGCTCGCTCCCGTGCGATCGCTCGCGTGCCAGGAGAGGACCGCGTCGACGTCGTCGAAGAGCCCGTCTCGAAGCATGTAGGTCTTGGCGTCCACCGTCTCCTCGGCGGGGGTGCCGTAGAGACGCACGGTGCCAGGGATCTTCTCCGCCGCCATCACCCGGCTGAGAGCGATCGCCGCCGCGGTGGTGCCCGTGCCGAAGACACTGTGGCCGCAGCCGTGTCCCGCGACGATCGCAGGGTCCTCGCGGGCCTCGCGGCGGGGGACGGCCTTCTGCGAGACCCCCATGAGAGCGTCGTACTCCGCGAGGAAGGCGATGACGGGCTTTCCCTCGCCGTAGGTCGCGACGAACGCGGTCGGCATCCCCGAGACGTTGGCGCGGATGGAGAAGCCGTTCTCGGAAAGCCACTGCTGGAGCTCCTTCGAGGAGCGCGTCTCCTCGAGCCCCGGCTCGGCATAGGTCCAGATCGCCTGATTGACGGCGAGCATGCGCGGGTGAATGTCGTCCACGCGCGAGAGAACCGCTTCCTTCATCGACGCGGCGGCGACGGCGGCGAGCAGCAGGCTCACGGGTTTCCGCTCGTGGGGTGATAGTTCGGATACTTCGGTCGAGGGGGAAAGACCACCGGCTGATTCTTCAGCGCTTCGAGCGCGAGCTCGACCGCCCGTTCGAGCTGAGGATCGCGTCCGGCGGCGACCGACTTCGGATCGTTCTCGACCTCGACGTCGGGCGCGATGCCCACGTTCTCCACCTCCCAGTCGCCTTGGAGGCCGTAGATCGCGATGCGCGGAGCGGTTACGACGCCTCCATCCATGAGCGGCGGGTAGTCATAGATGCCGACGAGCCCTCCCCATGTGCGCTTGCCGACCAGCGGGCCGAGCTTTTCCAGCCGGAACATCCAGGGAAGGGCGTCTCCTCCCGAGCCTGCCATCTCGTTGATGATCATCGCCTTCGGTCCGTAGATCGCGGCGGTGGGGGAGCAGTAGTCCTCTCCCTCGCGCGTCGTCATGCAGGCCCGGAGCGGCCGCTTCAGGAGATCGATGATGTAGTCGGCGAGGGCGCCGCCGTGGTTGTAGCGCTCGTCGAGGATGGCTCCCTCTTTTCCGATCTGCGCGAAGAAATAGCGGTTGAAGCTCGTATAGCCGCCGGTCGCCGTGTCGGGGAGGTGAACGTAGGCGAGCCTTCCGCCGCTCAGCTTGTCGACCTTTCGCCGGTTGTCCTCGATCCAGGCCTGACGCCTTAGAGCGGCTTCGTCCTCCACCGGGACGACCGTCACTTCGCGAGCGCCGGCTCCGTCGGCGCTCGGTCCGATTTTCAGCCGGACTTGTTTCCCGGCGGTGTTCTCGAAGAAGGCATAGACGCTCGCCGGCGGACGGACGTCCCTTCCGTTCACTTCCAGGATGTACTCTCCTTCCGCCACGTCGACCCCCGGCTGGGTGAGGGGGGCGCGCAGATTCGGGTTCCAGCTCTCGCCGTTGAAAACCCGCGCGACGCGGTAGCGTCCGCCATCGACGTCGAAGTCGGCTCCGAGGAGCCCGCCCTTCACTTTGGGCGGGTCTCCGACGTCGCCGCCGTCGACGAACACGTGTCCGAGGGAGAGCTCACCCAACATCTCCGTGAACAGGTAGTTCAGGTCCTCACGGCTCGAGACCCTCTCGAGGAAGCCTTCGTATTTCTCCGCGGCGGCCTCGAGGTCGAGGCCGTGAGATCCGGGGTCGTAGAGAAAATCGCGCTCGATACGCCAGGTCTCCCGGTACATCTGGCGCCACTCGGCCTGGGGATCGACCTGGACCTCCATGCTCGCGAGCGCAAGCTCTCGCGGAGCCGAGCGCTCCGACTCTTCGATGCCGGAGACGAGCCACTTGTCCTCGAGCTTGTAGAGCATCTTCGCTCCGTTCGCCGAAAGATCGAAGGCGGTCACGTTCTCGAGAAGCTTCTCCGCCTTGCGATCCTTCAGGCGGAAGCGATGGACCGCGAGCTTCGGCGGAAACTCGTCGAGGGGAGGGATCAGGGCCTGCTCGAGCAGGAACACCTCTCCGGTTTTCCCCGCCTGTACTCCGGCATAGCTCGCCGCCGGAAGGGGAAGGGCGAGGATGCGCTGATCGATTGCTTCGAAGTCGATGGAGACGACCGGGGGCGCCGCTTGCTCCGGTTCCTCGTCCTCCTTCTTCGTCTCGAACGTTTCTTCGTCGCTTTCCGGCGCCAGGGGAGACGGGAGATCCTTCCTCAGGACGGCGACGTAGACGCTGCGCCGGACGGGCCGCTCGAAGCTCGAGAGATCGAGCCAGCCGACGGACAGCCCGAAATCCGTCGAGGCGGTGAAGTAGAGGAGCTCGCCGTTCGCGTCGAAGACGGGAAAGCGGGCGTCGCTCATCCCGTCGGTGAGCCGGGTGCTCTTGCCGGTCTCGAGGGAGTAGACGAAGACGCTCCTCATGTGGTTCTCGAGCGGCTTGGTGTACGCGAGGTATCGGCTGTCCGGAGACCATGCGGGGTCGATTCCCCGCCAGATGTCCTCGTAGCGATCGGAGTCCACGTTCACCGGCACGCCCTGGTCGATGGCGACGTACCCGAGGCGGCGCCTCTTGTCGGTAAACGCGATCTTCTTCCCGTCGGGCGACCACACCGGCGAGTAGTAGAACGTGGGAGGGGAGCCGAGGTCGATCTTCTTCACCTCTCCGAGGCCGCCCTGGCTCCGGATGTGCAGCTGGTACTCGCCCGACTCGTCGGAGAAGAAGGCGACCGACTGCCCGTCGGGGGACCACGCGGGGTCGCGCTCGGCGGAGCCCGCGGAGCTCGTGAGGTTTCGAATGTCTCCCTTCTCCACCGGCACCGTCAGGATCTCCCCGCGCGCCTCGAACGCGGCGCGAACTCCCGAGGGGGAGAGCGCCGCGGTCTGGATCTCGTCCGCGACGTTCTCGAAGCGGGGGCGCGTCGCCGGCAGGTCGCCCGCGATCGCCACTTCGACCCTGCGGGTCGTCCGGGAAGCGAGGTCGAACAGGTGAATTTCCCCGAACTGCTCGTAGACGATCGCGCCCGGCCCGGCGGATGCCGATTTGAGATCGAGCCCTCGATTCTCGATCACCTGCCGCACGGCCGACGTCCGCAAGTCGAACGCGAAGAGGGAGACGGGGCCGCTCCGATCGGAGAGGAAAAAGACGGTGTCGCCGACCCACATGGGACTCGAGTCGTTCGAGTTCTCGCGCGGAACGGTCGTGAGCTCGAGGTCCGGGAGCCGCACGATCTGGACGGGCGTCGTCTGCCCGCCTCGATAGCGCTTCCACGCTTTCTGCCACAACATGTTGGGAACGTAGGCCATGCGCGAGCCGTCCGGGGAGAACGAACCCTCTTCGGCCCTCCACATCGGCAGCGGCTCGGGGAATCCGCCGTCGAGGGGAACGGTGAAGAGCCGACCGAAGTCGGCATAGGAGTCGCGCCCGGAGCGGAAGAGCACCTTTCTTCCGTCGCGCGTCCAGCCGACCGCCTGGTCCGCGCCTGGATGCCACGTCAGCCGGCGCGGGCTTCCCCCCGTGGCGGCAACCACGAACACGTCCACGTTGCCGTCGTACTCACCGGTGAAGGCGATGCTGGAGCCGTCGGGAGAGAAGACCGGACTCGCTTCGTGGCCTCCGGTCGTGATCTGCCTGGCGGCACCGCCTTCGCGCGGCACCGTCCAGACGTAGCCTCCCCAGGAGAAGGCGATCGAGGTCTCGCTGAGGCTTGGATCCTGGAGCATGAGCGGGGCGAACAAGACCGGAAGGAGCCACATGGATGTTCCGTCCTTTCAGAGGCCGATGCGGAAGAGATGCTCGGCACCGCGGATGAAGAAGCTTCCCTGCGAGATGGCGGGAGATGACGAGACCGGCTCGCCCACGGAATTGGTGGCCAGGATGCGGTGCTCGGGTCCGGCGGCGATGACGAACGTGTCGCCGTCCTCGCTCGTGAGGAAGAGCTTCTCCTCGGCGGCGACGAACGAGGCCATGAACGTTGCCGGCACCGGGACGCGACCGCCTTCGTAGACGAGCTTTCCGGTCTTCGCCTCGAGGCAGGTGACGATCCCTTTGTCGCTCATGAGGTAGAGATAGTCGCCGTAGCGAATGGGAGAGGCGACGTACGCCGTTCCTTTGTCGTACTCCCACAGCACGGCGTCGGTGCCGCTGACATCGCCGCGGCGGCCGAGCTCGACGGCGAAGACTCGCTTTTCCGGATATCCCGCGGAGAGGATGACGAAGCCATCGCCCGCGACCGGGCTCGGGATCGCGTTCGAGAGAACGCCTTTCGTACGCCAGAGCTCCTCGCCGGTGCGCGGGTCGTAGGCGAGCACCCACTCGAAGCCGCTGGTCACGAGCTCGGGACCTTTCGGGCCCTGGACCAGGATCGGAGTCGCCCAGCTCGACTGCACCGGCCGCGCTCTCCGCCAGACCTCGTTCCCCGTGAGCTTGTCGAGGGCGACGAGGAAGGACTTCTCGCCCACGTCCTCGTCGCACTGCAGGATCAGGAGCCCCTCGAAGAGAATGGGCGAGGTCCCGGGACCCATGCCCATGCTTCCGATCGGGCCGAGAGTCTTGCTCCACAGGAGCGTCCCTTCGAAATCGAGGGCGTGGATTCCCTGCGACTCGAAGTATGCGTAAACCCGCTCGCCGTCCGCGACCGGAGTCGGCGCGGCGTAGGATCCCGACTGGTGGCGGTTGTCGAAGACCGTGCCCTCGTGGACGGCTTTCGTCCAGACGAGAGCCCCGCTCTGCCGGTCGAACGCGAGGACTTCGAGGCGGTGGCTCCGGTCGGCTCCCCGGCTGTCCGGATGGAGGAACTCCTGCCCGTTCTCCATGTGGATCGGCGCTTTCGCCCCCGGAACGACCGGGCCCTCCACGTCCCTCGTGAGGAAGATCCGATCGCCCCAAACGACGGGAGACGAATGCCCCTGTCCTTCGACGGGGACTTTCCAGATTACGTTCTTCTCCGGTCCCCACTCCCAGGGGAGGTTCTTCTCGTTCGAGATTCCCTGCCCGTCCCGGCCGCGCCACTGGGGCCAATAGACATCGGGCTCGAGGCTCAGGACCGGGACCGAAAGCAGAATCGACGCCAGGAAGGGGAATTTCGATTTCATCGACCTCACTATACGGCAGCCGCCGGGAGGTAGTTTCGCGCGATCCGCTCGAAGTCGCGTACCTGCGCCTGCCGCCACTCCTCGCTCTTTCCCAGCGTTTGGCCGAGGAGCCGGGCGACCGAGGGCGCGGCCTCGAGGGATGCTCGGGCGTCGAGGACAAGCGCCCTCGTCCTTCGCGAAAGAACGTCCTCCACGGTGCGGGCCATCTCGCGGCGCGCCGCCCAGACGACCTCGCCGGCATGGGTCTCGAGCGACCGGTGGATCTTCTCCGCGTAGCGCGGATCCCCGCCGAGGAGTGCTTCGACGGACGGCGCCTCGGCGCCGTAGCGGCCCAGATCGCCGAAGCTCGAAGGGTCGGGGTGATGGCCGTGAATTCGGAGCTCCGCGGTGATCGACGGCCGCTCCTCGAGCTCCGCCACCAGAGCCGCGTGATCGATCGTGTCCTCCGCCATCTTTCGGTAGGTCGTCCACTTCCCCCCGGCGAGGGTGACGAGACCTGAGCGGGAGATGTGCACCGTGTGATCTCTCGAGATCGCCGCGGTCTGGCCGCCTTCTCCTCCACCCGCGAGAGGCCGGATGCCGGCGAAGGCGGAGAGGATGTCGGAACGTTTCGGATCCTTCAAAAGGTATCGCCCCGCGTGCTCGAGGAGGAAGTCGATCTCGTCCGGATGCGGGCGCGGCTCGAAGGAAACCTCCGCGATCGGTGTGTCGGTCGTCCCCACCACCACCCGGCCCTGCCAGGGAATGGCGAAAAGGACGCGCCCGTCGTCGGTATGGGGAACCATGATCGCGCTCGTTCCCGGTAGGAACTCGCGCGGGAGCACGATGTGGACTCCCTGGCTCGGCCGGATCATCGGCGCGTGATCGGCCTCGTCGAGACGCCGTACGGAGTCGCTGAAAGGTCCGGTCGCGTTCACCACCACCTTTCCCTCGACCGCGATCTCCCGGCCCGTCTCTTCGTCGCGGGCCACGAGACCGCGCACCACGTCGCCCCTCTTGACCAGACGCACCACAGGGGCATAGTTCAGAACCACGGCACCCTGCGAGGCGGCGGTCGCGGCGAGCTCGATGGCGAGCCGGGCGTCGTCGAACTGTCCGTCGTAATAGATGACCCCGCCCCTCAGCCCTCTGGTCTCGATCGTCGGCAGGAGCTCGAGCGTCTCTTCTTTCGAGAGGTTCCTCGAGGGGCCGAAGCCGAGCTTTCCCGCGAGCAGGTCGTAGAGGCGAAGCCCGATGCCGTAGAACGGCGCCTCCCACCAGTCGTAGTTCGGCACGACGAAAGGAAGCTCGCTGACGACGTGGGGCGCGTTGCGCCGCAGAAGCCCCCGCTCTTTCAACGCCTCGAGGACCAGGGAGACGTTGCCTTGCTTCAGGTACCGCACGCCGCCGTGCACGAGCTTCGTGCTCCGGCTCGAGGTCCCCCGCGCGAAGTCTCCCGCCTCGAAGAGCGCGGTGCGGTATCCCCGCGAGGCGGCCTCGATGGCGCACCCGAGCCCGCTCGCGCCGCCTCCGATGACGAGGACGTCCCAGCGTCGGGGCTCGGTTTCGAGACGCGAGACCATCGAACCTCGATCCACGGGCGCCTCCTCGACTTCTAGCATATAATTCTGCAGCTTCGAATCGAGGAGAATTCCATGCGCAAAGGATTGTTGGGGTGCGGTGTCCTGGTGCTCCTCCTTGTGGGAGTTGGGGTGGCGGTCTTTTCCTGGGGCACGGGGGTCTATAACCGCCTCGTCGGCCTCGACGAGGGAGTGAAGACCGCCTGGTCGCAGGTGGAGAACACCTATCAGAGGCGCGCGGATCTGATTCCGAACCTCGTCAAGACCGTCGAGGGCGCCGCGGACTTCGAGCGGGAAACGCTGACCGAGGTCATCGAGGCGCGCTCGAAGGCGACGTCGATACAGATCACTCCTCAGGATCTGACGAATCCCGAGGCGCTCGCGAGATACCAGCAGGCGCAGGATTCGCTCTCGAGCGCGCTGAGCCGTCTGATGGTGGTGGTCGAGCGCTACCCGGAGCTCAAGGCGAACCAGAACTTCCTCCAGCTCCAGGACGAGCTCGCGGGCACCGAGAACCGCATCGCCGTCGAGCGCAAGCGCTTCAACGAGGTGGCTCAGAGCTACAACACCGCCCGGCGGAGCTTCCCCACGACCGTCATCGCGAACTGGTTCGGATTCCAGGAGGCCGCGTACTTCGAAGCGGCCGAAGGCGCCGAGCAGGCGCCCCAGGTCGAGTTCGACTTCCGCGAGCGTTAATCCGCTTCCGTCGTCATGAACCTCTGGGCGCTCGGGCTCGCGCTCGTTCTTCAGGCGGCCCTTCCGGCGCTCACCGGCCGGGTGGTGGACCGGGCGGGGATCCTGTCGCCCGAGGAGGAAGCGAGCCTGACGAGGAAGCTCGAGAGCATCGAGAACGAGACCTCAGTCCAGTTCGTGATCGCCACCATTCCGAGCCTCGACGGCGAGCCCATCGAGGATTTTTCCATCCGGCTCGCCGAGGAGTGGAAGATCGGACAAAGAGGGCTCGACAACGGCGCCATCATTCTCGTCGTTCCCACCGAGCGGCGGATTCGCATCGAGGTGGGATACGGCCTCGAGCCCGTCATACCCGATGGCCTGGCGGGACGCATAATCCGCGAGCGCATCACCCCCGCGTTTCAACAGGAGAGCTACTACCAGGGCCTTCTCGCGGCCGTCGAGGGCCTCGAGCTCGCGGCCCGCCGCGAGTACCCGGATGCTCCCGCGCGCGCGCCGGAAGTCGGGCTCAACCTCGGCGCCATCCTCTTCGCCTACTTCATCGTCGGGGTTCTGGGAAACGCCATCGGGATCGTGCTGGGAGTCATCGCGGGCGCTCTCCTGTTTCCCCTCGTCGGCGGAAGCATCGCCTCGTCGCTCGGGCTCTGGTCGCTTTTCGTCGGAGGGCTTCTCGGCCTCTTCGCCACGTTCTTTCTGAGAGGCTTCGGGAGGGCGGGCAGTTGGACCTCTCCCGGGGGGGGCGGCTACCGAGGCGGGAGCCACGGAGGGTTCCCGGGAGGATTCGGCGGAGGCGGAGGCGGTGGATTCAGCGGAGGAGGCGGAAGCTTCGGCGGCGGCGGCGCGAGCGGACGCTGGTAGTCACGATGAAGGTGCCGCGCAAGCTTCGAAAAGACGTGAGCGAGAAGACCCTCGACGCGATCACGAGGGCGGTCGACGAGGCGGAGTCGAGAACCTCGGGAGAGATCGTGGTGCACATGGTCCACAATCTCCTGCCTTTCGAGACCCCGCGCCGCCGGGCACACCGCGCGTTCCTGGCGCTCCACATGAACCGGACCCGCGGACGCAACGGAGTCCTGCTGTTCCTGGTGATGAAGAAGAAGCTCTTCGAGATCGTCGCCGACGACGGGGCTCACGACAAGGTGGGCGGAGCGGTTTGGGAGGAGATCGCCCGGCGAATCACGGACACCATGAAGCGCGATGGCTTCGAGGCGGGAGTCTGTCTCGGTGTGACTCTTCTCGGAGAAGCTCTCGCGAAGCACTTCCCCCGTGGGGAGGGTGACGTCGACGAGCTTCCCGATCGGCCGAGATTCGAAGAGAGCTAAGCCTTCTCTTTGAGGCGATGGCTGTCGCCGGCGGTGAGGTCGAGGTGGTAGATCTTCTTCAGATCGGAGATCCGCTCGAGGTTATCCTCGCCGAAAGCGCACTTCCCCTCGAACGCGTGTAGCACGATCCCTTCGAGGAGATCGCCGAGGCTCATGTCGTGGTACTCGGCGAGAGCTTTGAGGACCTTGAGGATGCGTTTCTCGACCCGGACCCCGGTCTGGACGCGCTCGACCTCTCGGAAAGCGGGGAAGTCGCTCAACTCCGGGAAGGCTCTGGCTCGAATCGCCCCGGCTCTTCGTCGTAAGGGAAGCCGTCCGCCTGGGCTTCGTGATAGAGCCCCGCGGACGAATCCAGAGGAGAGAACCCCTCTTCCTTCCCCAGATCGTCGATCATGGAAAATTTCCTCGTTCAGTCGAACCCTAATTATAGACCGAACGGTTAGTAAGCGCCAAGCAAGTCCCCGGCGCCCTTGAGTTCTTCCCGGTCTTACTCGCGCCAGGCAAAAACTTCGAGCGTATAGCCGCCGGGGTCCTTGAAGGCGAAGGCCAGAACCCGGCCATCCGCTCCCACCTTGGGTCCCGCTCCCACCTCGACGCCTTTCGACTTCAGGTGGGAGTGCCAGCGGTCCACGTCCGCCTTGTCGACCACGAGGCTCACCATGACGGGCTTTTCCTCGTCGACGGCGGCGGGGCGCAGCGAGCCCTTGGTGGCGTTCACCAGACCGACGGACGAGCCCGAGGACAGGCGGAAGATCTTGACCCAGTCGAGCTCGAAAGAAGTCGAGAGGCCCAAAACGTCGCGGTAGAACCGCTCGGCCGCCGGCAGGTCCTCATAATAGAGGAAGGTGACCTGCCCCGTGACCGGGGGAGGGGCTTGAGCGGCCGCGGGGACCGCGGCCAGCGCTAGGATTAGAATCAGCTTCGACATCGCCGGATGGTACCAGAAAATGAAGGAATACGAAGTCCGCTACGAGCTCCCCGGTTGGGAAATCGTCTTCGCCGATCTGGAGCGGAATCCCGAGCGTCCCGGGGAGGGATCCGGCCTCGACGAGCTGCGACGAGCCGCCGCTGAGGAGGTCCGAGCCGGGCTCGATCTCGATCGTCTCTCCGCTCATCCTCCCGTGGCCGCTTTGAGGCGGCTCTTCAAGGAGGCGGGCTGCGATCCCTCGCGTTATCGGCCCGCGTCGGAGGCCCTCCTGCGACGCGTGCTCAAAGGCGAGGAGATCCCGGCGATTCACCCTCTGGTGGACGTGAACAACTGCCTGTCGGCTCTCCTCGCGGTTCCCTGCTGCGTGATGGCCGAGGGCACGTTCGACCCGCCGTTCGTCTTCCGCTCCGGGCAAGAGGGCGAAAGCTACGAGTCGCTCAAGGGTCCTTTCCGGCTGGAAGGAAAGCCTCTCCTTCTCGACGCCCGAGGCCCCTGCGATGCCCCCATCACCGGGAGCGAGCGCGTGAAGGTGCGGGAGGAAACCCGTCGGGCGACGCTCGTCGTCTACCTTCCCCGGGGAGTGGCGGGTGCCGCCGACGTCGAAGAGACGCTCGCCCGGCTGCTTTCGAAGGCGTCCCTCGGTTGATAGAATCGTTCTCGAGCTCCCACATGGTCCGCATCGCCCGTCATCGGGCATTCTGCGTCTTTGCCTTCGCTCTCGCGGCCGCCGCTTGCGTGAAGGATCCGCCCGCGGCGGAGATCCGCATCGGGCTTCTCGTCCTTCTTTCCGGCCTTCCCGCCGAGACCTCGGGCTATCCCTCGATCGAAGGCGCGGAGCTCGCCGTCCGGGAGGCGAACGAGAAAGGGGGGATTCGAATCGACGGAGTGGCGCACTCGGTGAAGCTGATCGTGAAGGAGTACGACGATCGACCCGACTCCGCCACCAGCGTCGCCCGCGCCCTCGTGAATCAGTCCCGCATCGACGCTCTCGTGGGACCGCAGTTCAGCCGGCACGCGATCCCCGTTGCCATCGTCGCCGAGGATTCCGAGATCCCCATGGTGAGCCCGATGTCTTCCAGCCCCGGCACGACGGAGGGAAGGCACTTCGTGTTCCGGCTCGCGCCCCTCGACGTGGTCCAGGGGCGGGACATGGGCGAGTTCGCGGCTTCTGAACTCGACGCAAAGCGCGCCGCGGTTCTCTACGACATCTCGACCGATTACAGCCGCAGCCTCGCGGAGGCCTTCCGGACCGCGTTCGAGGAGGCCGAAGGCCGCGTGGTCGCGTTCGAGAGTTTCGCGCGCGACGAGCCGCTCGATTACCGCGAGCAGCTCGACCGCATTGCCGAGGCGAATCCCGACGTCTTGTACCTGCCGAACGACAGCGAGAGATGCGAAGCCCAGATCGTGCAGGCTCGTGAGCGCGGGGTGGAAGCGACGCTCCTCGGCGGAGACACCTGGGACCTGGAGCGCTTCCGAGCCCTTCCGGAGAGCGAGGGGTCCTTCATCGCCCACCAGTGGCACCCGGATCTCGACACTCCCGGGGCCCGCCGGTTTCGCGAGCTCTTCGCCGGGACCTATGGAAAGACTCCGAAGATCACCGCGGCGATGACCTACGACGCCGTGGCCCTGGTGCTGGACGTGATCAGACGGAAGGGAAGCCTCGAACCGTCGGAGATTCGAGACGGGATCGCGGCGACGCGCGATTTCGCCGGTGCGACGGGAACCGTCCGGTTTCCCGATGGGGGGAATCCCGAGCGCAGCGTGGTGATCGCGCGGATCTCCGGCGGAAAGAGCCACCTCCACCGCATCATCGATCCCGCGGAGAAAGCGCCGTGAGGCTCCGGCAGCTCTCGCCGAACCACAGCCTCATGGCGCGGCTGGTCGGCTCGTTCCTCACGGTGTCGCTCATCACCGTGGGCTTCGTCGCCATCGTCGCCTTCTCCGAGGCGCGGTCCGCCCTGCGGGACGCGGTCGTCGAGCGGCTGCAGGCGACCGCGGCGCAGCGGGAGGCTGAGCTGAACCGCTGGGTGACGAGGCGGCGCGAGAGTCTCGTGTTCATCGCGGGAATCTCCGAGCTCAGGAGAGACGCGGCGGTCGTTGCCGGGAGCGCGTCGACGCCGTCCGAGCGGGGAGCCGCGCGGGGTCGGATCGAGTCCCTGCTGGAATCGGCTTCGAATTCGCTCGACGACCTGGAGGAGCTGTTCCTGCTCTCCGCCCCCGGAGGCGAGGTGGTCGCTTCCACCGATCTCCGGCGTATCGGAGACTATCGAGTGAACGACCTCTTCTACAGCCGGGGCAAGGTCGAGACCTTCATCCAGAACGTCTATACCTCGCCGGTGACGGGAAGACCCGCGCTCACCGTCGCGACGCCCGTGGTGGACGAGCGGGGGAGGCCCCTGGCCGTCGTCGCCGCGCACCTCGACCTCGCATACGTCGATCGATTGCTCGCGGAGCGGATGGGACTGGGGACGACGGGGGAAGCCTATCTCGTCGGTCCTTCCAACGACTTCGTCAGCTCGGCTCGGTTCGGGCGCACGGAGTATCGCCGCGGCGTCTTCAGCACCGGGATCGAGCGGGCGCTCTCGGGAGACACCGGCGTAGGAGAGTACTTGAACTACGCCCTGGTGCCGGTCATCGGCGCCTACCGCTGGAACTCGGAGCGCCAGCTGGCGCTCGTCGTCGAGCTGACCC
>DAISKN010000089.1:0-14264 GCA_036820975.1 Acidobacteriota bacterium
CGTACTCCTGCTTCGAGACGAGATCGAGAATTCCGACCACGTTCATCGCCTCGTGGTTTCCGGTGAGAACGTGAACGCGCCCCCCTGCCTTTTCGGCCTGCTGCTCGAGCTCCATCAGGAGATCCATGGCCTTTCGGGAATGGGGACCGCGATCGACGATGTCGCCGTTCTGCACCAGGTGGGCCTTGCCCCCCTTCCATTTCCGCTTCTCGTCGAGGATCCCGGCGGTCTGGAGCACGGTCACCATGTTGTCGAAGGCGCCGTGGACGTCTCCGATCGCGACCACTCGAGGGACGCCGGTCCATTCCCAGGGCACATCGGCTCGCTCCTGAGATGCGGAGCCCGAGGGCGCGATCGCCAGCAGGAGCAGGCCGAGGAGGAGACCGCGGAAGAAGGGCTTCATCACGATCCGACCGGGCTTCCGCCGCCGCGGTGGAACACCGCGCTGAACACTCCCTGGAGCAGGTCCATGCGATCCGCCAGGAGGTCGAAGAGCGGTTCACGCTCGATCTGGAGCGCTCTTCCCGATTCGACGACCCGAGCGGTCTCGGCGATGCTCGCTCCCGCGAGGGTCTCTCGAACTCCGATGGAGAAGCCGGCGCCGACGCCCGTCCTGTTCCCCGCGGCGGACTCGAGCTCGATGGCTCCCGAGAGCAGCAGCAGGATCGAAGGGGGAGCGCCGGGCGTGAACAGATTCTCCGGCGCCGTGAGCGGGATCTCCCTGGCGATCGCGGCGACCTCGTAGAGCTCCTCCGCGGTCGCGTGCGAGAGAATCGGGATCGTCTGGAGACACAGGACTTTCTCGACGGTCGTGAGCGGACGATCCCGCTGCTCGTATCGGAAGGATGCCGACCGGCCGTCGGACGAGGTGCGGTCATGGGATCCGGAAGGCGTCAAGAGCATGCGGAAGAGACCCTGAGCGAGCTCGATGTTCGCCCCGAGAAGCGTCCGGAACTCTTCCGCCGGCATCACCAGCGCGATGGACTCGGTCTCGGCGGTGGCAGCGCTCTGGAGCGCGGTTCCTTTCAGGACTTCCTGAGAGCCGAGCATCGCGGGCGGAGCCAGAACCTCGGACCCCTCTTCTCGTCCGTTCACGACCCGGAAGCGTCCCTGTACCAGGACCTGGATGTACTCCGCGGGAGCGCCCCGCTCCTGGACTCGCGCTCCCGCCGCGTACCGCACCTGACGCGAGATGGTGGCGATCCGGAAGAGCTCGTCCATGGAGGCGAAGCGGAACAGGGGTATCTCCTTCAGCCGACGCACCAGGCTTATCGCCGGGACCGGCGGGAGCAGCTCAAATTGGATGGGCGGGATGAGGCTCATCGGTTTTCAGTCTATGAGCGGCGAGCGCGTACGACGCCGCCTCGAAGACGATGAAGTCGCGGGCGTCGCGGAACTGGAGCACTTGCTCCAGGTCGGGGGCGAGGGACCAGATCTTCCTCTCCCGCACCAGGTCGATGGCCGTCGCCGCCACTACCGGGTCGTCGTCGTAGATCAGCCGCTCCAGGGTCTCCTCGACCCCCCGAACTCGATTCTTGAGGAGAACGTTGCCTTTCCGCACCTTCTCCTCGATCGGCATTTCGTCGATGATGGGCAGGACCATCTTCCGCAGGCGACCCGAGAGCGTGTTGTCCAGGAACTCGACGGCGCTCGCGCGCGCCCGGACATCGCCGCGCTCGATGGCTATGCGGGCCGCGCGGAGGTCCTTCCAGTCGTAGATGAGTCCCAGCAGGAGATACATACGGTCGAGCGCGCGGGACAGCTTCTCGCTGAGAGCCTGGGCGAGGATCCCGTCGCGCGGAAGACCGCCCTTGTCGAAGAGGTTATAGCTGGCGCCCAGGTACCTGTAGTAGCGCGCTGCTTCCTTGAGAAGGAGCTTCTCGATCGGGGCGAAGAGAATCGGGAGATCGGAGCGCTCCCGCCGGATCTTCTCGAGGGCGAGCGCGGATTTGTACCGCAGGAATCCGTCCTCGCTCTCGAGCGTCTCGACCAGCGCTTCGACCGAGGCCGGCGAGGGAATTCGCGCCAGGGCCCCGGGGATATGGCGGCGGACCCAGGGGTCCTCCTCCTCGTCCCTGAGGAAGTAGGTGAGTGCTTCGGTGGCGCTCTCGCCGTAGCTCACGAGCGCCCCGCGGGCCGCGTTCTTCAGGCGGCGGTTGCGCATGAGAGAGATGAGGGTGGGAACGAAGAGGAGGTCGGAATCCCCCAGCAGGCGGGCGCTTCCGATGGCTTCCCTGGCGACGGCGGGATCGCCGTCGTGCATCAGGGGCAGGAGGAGCTGCCGGAATCGGGGGTCGCGGGTCCGCGCGATGGCTCGGGCCGCCTCGCGCCTCGAGGGCGCCATCGCGTCGCGACCGTCGCCCGCGAGCCGCTCGAGCACCCGCCGTGCTTCGGCGCGATCGCTCTCGCTTCCGCTCTCCGCGAGCGCCACCGCGGCGGTGGCCGCGATTCGCGGGTCGCCGTCGTTCAGGTAGGGACGCATCAGATCCCGGACGTCTCCCTGCCGGACGGACGACAGCACGGAGATCGCCGCCGCGCGCACGTCCGGGTCGTCGTCTCTCAGCGATCTCTCGAGGGACGGCGCCCAGCGCTCGATCACCTCGGGTGCCGCTCCCTTCACCGCCGCGATCGCGCGGGCGCGGACCCGGGGCGAGTGGTGGTGCAGGAGCAGAGGAGTGATGAGCTTCTGCTTCGAAAGCTGCTCCAGGAACTCGATCGAACGAAGGACCCGCTCCTCGTCCGTGCTGGCGAGCTCCTCGACCAGGGTTTCGAGAGTGGCGGCGTCTCCCGCCTCGCGGGTCAGCCGCTCCGGCTCGAGCTCCATGGTCTCGATGCTCTTGCGGAATACCGAGAGGTACTCTTTCTTCGCCAGGCGGGTGAGCCCGAGCCACAGCCCGCAATAGACCAGGCTCAGGATGCTGAGCTGCCACCAGGCAAGCTTCAGCCACTGAATCGCGATAAGGAGCACCACCGAGCCGATGCCCTTGCCGATGAAGCGATCGGCGACCACGTCGACGAAGCCTTTCGCCTTGAGCTTCATCTCCGCGCTCAAGGGGAGAAACAGCGTCTCGCGGGTCGTCTTGTCGAGGCTGTAGCGCAGGGCGCTGTCGGTCACCCGGGCCACGCTGGAGGCCCATAGGGCCTTGTTCAGGAGGATGATCACCGCCGTCGCCCCCAGGCTCGCGGGCAGGACCGCCATCGCGAATCCGATTCCCAGGAGGCTGTAAATCCGGGAGGTGAAATAGACCTGGATCACGAAACCGATGAGGGAGATGTAGAACGTGATTCCCGCGAGAAAGCCGGTGATGGCGTCCTCGCCCGCCACTTCCGCCTCGGAAGCCATGTAGAGCTGCTGTTCGAGCGTCGCCGCCCCGAGAGCCGAGAAGCCGATGACCAGCGCGATGAGCTGGAGGTGCCGCGAGCCCTTGAGCATCGAAAGGGCCTCGCCCCCGCCGAGGCTCTCGCCCTTCACCTTGAACGAGCCCTCCGCCGGCCGGGTTCTTTTCTGAATGGAAAGGATGAGGAAGAAACAAACGCCGAGGATTGCGGCGCTGAACAGGATGAGGTTCTCCGTCCCCACCCGCTCGACGAGAAGGGCGGTCAAGCCCGAGCCCGTCATCCCCCCGAGCATCGCGCCACCGCCGATGAAGCCGAAGATCCGCTTCGCCTGACGGGGATCGTAGATATCGTTCGCCAGCGTCCAGAACTGACTGATGAGGAAGATACCGAGGAGCAGTCTCCCGAAGAAATAGAATACCGCCGACACCCAGGCCTGTCCCGTCTGGAAGAGAAACCAGAAGCCGACGAGGGCCGCGATGATCGTCGCCTGGGTCCCGGGAAGGACCCAGAGCTTCGGCACCTTCGAAAGCCCCCGGCTGTAGTAGTTCATGATGAAGCCCATCGTGAGCCCGGCGATGAGGTTCACGTAGGGCACGTTGTCGGCTCCGAGGTCGTCGATGAACTTGGATGCCGCCGAGGGCTTGATGTTGTTGTAGGCGGTCATCACCAGGAAGGAGTAGATGAACATCAGGACGCCGGTGACCGCTTCGCCCTCTCGGAAGTTCACGAGGGGCGACAACAAGCGCCGGAGGAAGGGGTCGATCATGTCCGCGAGCCATGTTATGCCAGGCCCGCGAGCAGCGGCAAACGGGGGAAACAGTTATGAGTTACCGGTTGCCAGTTCGTCGGTCCCGACACTCGGCGATGTCGGTGAGTCTCTGCGACTTCCTACTGGCAACTGGAAACTGGCAACTGGTAACTCACCACCCTCACCGTCATTGCGCTGGAAGCACCATCGTGAGCTCGTTTCCGCGCTGGGTGGCGGCGGTCGTCCACTGTCCCTGGAAGTACTCCACCACGTTGTTCACGAAGGAAAGAGGCCACCTCATTCCGTTGCGCTCGAGGGTCCAGGAGGCGTAGTCGCCTCCGTCTCGAACGCTCTTGACCGCGGCGATGTTGTCGGCGACACGGATGTAGGCTTTTCCGTTCTCGATGCGGGACGAGATCTGGATGAGTCCTCCCGGGTGGCCGGAGAGCTCCCGTTCCGAGCGCTCCACCAGCGCCGCGAGGACCGAGCGCAGCAGGAACGCGTCGGCACGGACTCGATCCGTCGCCGCGGGCTCGGCGGCCTCGAGTCGGATCGAATGCCGCTCGAGGCTTTCGGCGGTCCAGGCGCGCACGCCGTGGAACACCGGGGCGAGCGGGATGAGATCGACGGACGCCGGCTGGCCAGCCATGAAGCCCAGGACCGTATCTCGATAGCGCTTGGCGCGGGTGAGCTCGGCGCCCATCCCCCGAAGGTCCGCTTGCCAGCTCTCGCGGCCTTCCCGGGCGTCGCGGAAGTCGTGCTCGGTGCGCAGCCGGCCGATCGTCGCGAACAATCGATCGAGAGGCGGGCCCATTTCCAGAATCGCCTGCTCCGCCAGTCGGCCCACCAGGCCGATGCGCTCCATCTGCTGCAGCCGGTCGCGGGCCACCCGGCTCGCCGCGGTCTCGAGGGCGAGCGCCACGGCGCTGCCCCATCGCTCGAGATGCTCGGCGGCCGAAAGCCGCGGCGCCGCCGACTCGGGTGGCAGGTAGAAGCACGCGAGTCCAAGGGTCGTAACCGGAGTTCTCACGGGAATGGTGACGATCGAAGTGATCTTGCCGCCGCTCATGTCCAGGATCTGCGCCAGCGGTCCGGGGTCGCCGCTGACGAAGACCAGGGGTCTCGAGCCCTCGGCGATGACCGCCGCCAGCGGGCGGCCGGAGGCGTCGGTGATGGAAAAGAGGGGCTCGCGCTGGAGACCATGGAGAATGACCGGGCGGAGCTCGCGCTCTCGCAGGAGGGAGAGCGAGCCGCTGACCGCGCCGAGCCCCTCTCCCATTCCCATCACCAGGCCCTTCAGGACTTCATCGGCGGGGGCGCCACCCAGAAGCGAGAAGGCTGCCTCGAAGGGAGCGTCGAGATCGGTAAGGCGCCTCTCGAACGAGTTCTTCTGGTCCCGCATCTCCTCGAGCGCCGAGGTGAGATCCGCGGCCGCCTGGACGTAGCTTTCGACGAGCGCCTCCGCCGCCTGAGGATCGTTCGCCGGCGTCGCCGCCGAAGGCGACGAGGCGCCTTCAATCGAGCGCGCCACCGGGACCTTGACCGCTACCCGGCTCTGAGACGCCGGGTGGGCGGATGCCGCGGGGCCCGCCGAGCGCGGATCGACCGCTCCCGGAAGCCTCGCCGTTGCCGAGGGTCCGGAGCTCGCGGCGTGGGACGAAGGTGACCAATCGAACATCGCTCTCATCGACTCCGCGGTCCACTCCTCGATCGATCTCGCGTCCCTGACTCCGGCCCCGAGCTTGAACTTGTTGGTGATGTGCTCCATGGTGAGCCTCAGAGCCGCGGCGAACGTCTCGAGCACCCCTTCCTCGCGGATCGCGACCGCGGGAAAGCTCGCGGTGCGCCGGGCATTGAGCGTCCGGTCCATCGCCTCCATCGGCGTCACTTCCGGCAGATCTCGTTTGTTGTACTGGTAGACGAGAGGGATGGTGGTCGGATCGAGACCATGGGCGATGAGGTTCTGGTTCATCTCCCGGAGGCTCGAGAGCGTCTCCTCCCAGCGGTCGGCAGCGGAGTTGGCGACGAACACCACGGAGTCCGCGCCGTTCAGGAGGAGCTTCCGGCTCGCCGCGTACATTCTCTGACCGGGAACCGCGATGACCTGGAAGCGGAGCTCGTACCCGCGAAACGCGGGGGTCTTCATCGGGAGCAGGTCGAGCAGAATCGTCCGATCCTGAGTGGAGTTGACCGAGACCATCTCTCCCCGACGCTTCGGATCGGCTCGCTGGTGGAGCACGACCAGATTCGTCGTCTTGCCCCCGGCGGCCGGACCGTAATAGATGATCTTGGCCCGAACGACACGTTCTCGGTGACTGATCTCGACCAAATCGCCTCTCTAACTGACCTGATTTTCGCTGATTGCGTGTCTTTCTAGTATAACGCAGCTCGGCCGCGCTTCCGCCGTTCAGGGCGTTACGATGAGACGCGAGGGCGGCTCGTCGAGCCCTTCGGGGAGCTCGAGCGGGGGCCCCGCGGCGCGGGACTTCGCGAACAGGCGCTCGAGCTTCGAGAGATAACGCTCTCGTCCGAGCTCCCGGACGTGCTCTTCGACGCCCGAGCCGAACGCCCGCAAGGCGACCACCGCCTCCTCGTCGGAGACCGGTGGCGCCGAGGCGATCTTCTCCCGGGAAGCGACGAGACGCGTAAGCCACTCCGCCGCCTGCTGGAGGTGGAGCCGCTCCGTGGGGTGACTGTAGAGGACGCCCTTCGCCCGGGTCTCGAGGGTGGAGGCGGCGGCCGCGACGACCTCGCCCAGCTCTCGGTCGTCTAAACCGGAGAGGGGATTCCTTCCGAGCGCGAGCAGGTAGTGAAGGAAAAGATAGAACTGCGCCGGGCGCTCGTCGAGAGCGAGCGCCCGGGCGAAGAAGCGGGCGGACTCTTTTTCCTGGTTCTCGGAGCTCCACTTCGGGTCATGAGTGCCGTGGAGATAGACGCAGCCGGCGGGACAATGGATCGAAACCACCCGGTTGGTGCCGCAGCAGCGCGAGCAGATGAGAGCCCCCCCGCGCGCGGGACAGCTCCTCCTGCCCTTCACCTTTCCGCAGAACCAGCACTGAGCCACGGCGCCGGATCCTATCGCAAACGGCTCCCTTGCGCGCTCAGGCGTGGACGGCCTTCGCCGCCGCGAGGAGCTCTCCCGTCGAGCCAAATCGCTGAGCCGGATCCTGCATCAGGCATCGGGCCAGGATCTGATCGAGGGATTCGGGCGCCTCGGGGAGGATCTGCCGGAGCCGAGGGGGGGAACCGTTCGCGGAGGGTCCCTCCCCGACTCCGGGGTTCTGTCCCGTGAGCGCGTGGAAGATGAGCGCGCCCAGCGCGTAGATGTCGGAGCGGATTCCGAAGGGCGCTCCGTCCAGAAACTCGGGAGAGGGGTATCCATCCGCCGGCCCCAGCTCGCGGACCCGCAGCGCGCCGAGGCCGAACCCGGCGATCTTGAGCTTGCCGGCCTTTCCCACGAGGATGTTCGTGAGCTTCAGATCCCGGTGCAGCAGCCGCCGCTCGTGGGCGTAGCCGACCGCATCGGCGAGCGTGGTGAGGAGATCGATCGCCTGCTTGATAGAGATCCGCTTGTTGCGGGCGAGGAAAGCGCCGAGGTCGAAGCCCTCCACGTACTCGGTGACCGCGGCCTTCGACCCCCGGATCTCGACGAGCCCCAACAAGCGAACCAAGCTCGGATGTTCGAGCGAGCGCGCCGCCTGGGCTTCGGCGAGAAACTGCTGCACCACTAGACGATCGCGCAGGAGCTCGGCGCGGAGCAGCTTGACCACGACCGGCTGCTGGTTTCTCGTGTCGATTCCCCGGTAGGTGGTGCCCAGGAGTCCCTTTCCGAGCTCTTCGCCGAGCTGAATGGGGGAGCCCGAGGCCGCGGAAGCCTGTCTCGGCGCGGCGGCTGCCGGCCCGGGCGCGGGCGGCGGAGGCGCTGAAGGCGGTGGGATCGCCGCGGGCGCGGGAGCCGCGGGCGCGGGAGTCGCCGCCGGGCGGGGACCGCTGCGGTGACCGATGCGCTGCTCGACGTCCTTGTAGCCGTAGCGCTCGGTCAGGACCTTGCGGAAGGTGGCAACGGCTTCGGCATCGTTGCCGAGCTTCTCGTACGCGAGCCCGAGGCTGTAGAAGTGGTCGAGGTTCGCCGAGGAGATCTGCTGCTCTCCGATGAGCCTCTTGAGCTTGTCGACGGCGAGGGCGGGCATGTTCTTCTGGATGAAGAGCTGCGCCAGGGTGAGCGTCGCGGCGTCGTAGTTCTCGTGGCCGCCGTCCACCTGCTGGAGGAGCTGGATCGCGCGATCGGAATCTCCGAGTACGTGCGCGAGCTTTCCCGCTTCGTAGAAGCGCCGCGACTGTTCGTAGAGCGCCGATGCCTTCGACTGGTTTCCCGACTCCTCGTAGAGTTGGGCCGCCTGCTCGAAGTCGCCTCCGCGCTCGAAGAGCTCGGCGGCTTTGAGCTTGTCGTGAGCGCGAAGGTAGACGTTCGCCGCCTGGATCACGGCGTCGCTCTGCTCGTAGCTTCGCGCGGCCGCCTCGAGGTTTCCCACCGTCTCGAAGAGCTCCGCCGCGCGCAGGTTGTCCCCTCCCGCGAGGAACTTCTCGGCGGCGATGGCGGTGTCGCCCTGGTGAAAGGCGATCTCCCCCTGAAGGAGCGCCGCGCGCCGAACGTCCCCCGCCTTTTCGAACATCGCGGCCGCTTCCGGAAGCTTCTCCTCCTTGAGGAGCATCTCCGCGGCATCGCGGTACCGGCCCTCCTTGGCGGCGAGCACCGCGGCTTCCCGCGACAGCCCCGCGCGTTTATAGAGATCCGCGGCGCGGTCCGGAGAGCCCCCCTTCTCGTAGAGCTGCCCGGCATAGAGGGCGACTTTCGCCTCCCGCTCCGACGGAGAGGCGATGAGGCCTCCTCCGCCGACCGCGGTCGCCGCCAGCCACTGCTGCTCGTAGTTCTCCGCGGCTTTGATGTACTGGCCGAGCTTCTCGTAGCACTTCGCCGCCTGGGGGAAGTAGGAGACGTCCTCGTAGAGCTGCGCGGCGCGGTCGTACTGTCCCGCGTCGAAATAGAGCTTGGCAGCGTCGATCTTCTGGCCGTGCTGCTCGTAGGCCTTGGCCGCCTCGCCGTGCTTTCCCGTTTTGACGAGCATCTTGGCCGCGCGCTTCCAGTCGTCGGCCTTCATGAACATATCGGCCGCCCGATCAAACTGCTCCAGCTGCTCGTAGAGCACCCCGGCGGAAATGTACTCCTCGGCCTCGACGTAGAGGTTGATGGCTTCGGGGTACCACTCCGCCTCCTCGTAGAGACGGGCGGCCCCGAGGACGTCGCCGGATTTCTGCAGGCGGCTGATCTCGCGCTCGAACTGCATCAGCCGGAGCTTCTCGCCTCCCACCTTGTCGACGGCGCGATCCCAGACGCCGGTATCCTTGAGCTTGGCGATGAGCTTCGGGATCAGGAAGTAGGCGAGCCCGAGGAGGATGGCAATGGGCAGAAAGATGTCCACCACCGGCCCGGGCAGATAGCTTTTGAGAAAATCCATCCTTGCGCTCAGCCGTTCTCAGTCAAAAAAGACGGGAAGGAAAAGAGTTTCGATCATTTTCGCATGCGTTCGGCGACAAAGTCAAAGGAGCGTCTACTCAGCGGTTTACGGGAGAAACGGAATCGGAGCGCAATATAATGAAGGGACCATGAGCGGTAACGACCCGGCCAGAGAGCTGGCGGAGCGGTACGGGTACCCCTTCGTCGATCTGAGCGGTTTTCGCGAGGACGTCGAGCTCTGGCGGCAGGTCCCGATGGATTTCATACTCCGCTATCGGTTCGTGCCAATCGGGGCGGAGCGCGAGAGGCTCCGGATCGCCGTCGCCCATCCCGAGAACTTCCGCCAGATGGACGAGCTCGAGCTGGTGCTCGGAAGGCCGCTCCTGCTCTCGGTGGCGAGCGAGGTCCAGATCGAAGAGATCCTGGCGAGGAACCGCAGCTCGAGCTTCCTGCTCGACAAGGCCTCGGAGGAGCTGAAGCTGGAGGCCCCGTCCGACGAGGAGGCCGATGAATCGGATCTGGGCTCCGAGGGCGAGATCGCGGAGAGCGGTAGCGCGGTCATCAAGCTCGTTCACTCCCTCCTCCTCAACGGCATCGAGAGACGGGCGAGCGACATCCACGTGGAGACGAAAGAGGATCATGTCGCTCTCAAGTACCGGATCGACGGTGTCCTCTATCCCGCGATGGAAGCCGTGGACCACAAGCACCACCAGACCATCGTCTCGCGGCTGAAAGTCATGGCCGAGCTCGACGTCGCCGAGCGGCGGGTTCCCCAGGACGGGCGGTTCAAGCTCAGGATTCGCGGACGACCGATCGACTTCCGGGTATCGATCATGCCGAGCATCTACGGGGAGGACGTGGTCATCCGCATCCTCGACAAGGAGTCGATCAGCGAGCAGTTCCACGAGCTCAGCCTCGACGTGCTGGGCATTCCCGAGCGCGAGCTGAAGCGTTTCCGCAAGTTCATCCGCGAGCCCTACGGAATGGTGCTAGTGACCGGGCCTACCGGAAGCGGAAAGACCACGACCCTCTACGCGGCGCTCTCCGAAATCGCCTCCCCGGAGAAGAAGATCGTCACCATCGAGGACCCCGTGGAATACCGCATCCCTCACATCACCCAGGTACCGGTGAACGAGAAGAAGGGACTAACCTTCGCCCGCGGGCTGCGCTCGATCCTGCGGCACGATCCCGACGCCATCATGGTGGGCGAGGTCCGCGATCCCGAGACCGCCGCCATCGCCGTCCAGGCGGCGCTCACCGGGCACCTGGTTTTCACCACGGTGCACGCCAACAACGCCTTCGACGTCATCGGACGGTTCCTTCACATGGGCGTCGAGCCCTACAATTTCGTCTCGGCGCTGAACTGCATCATGGCGCAGCGCCTCGTCCGCAGAATCTGCGAGGAATGCCGCGAGCGGATTACGCCCGGGGCCGAAGATCTGGAGCTCTCCGGGCTGCGCCCCGACGAGAGCCGTCCTTTCTTCTCCGGCCGCGGCTGCTATCAATGCCACGGGACCGGCTTTCGCGGGAGAACGGCCGTCTCCGAGCTCCTGAGCCTTTCCGATCGCCTGCGCCAGCTCATCCTCGATCGCCGCAGCGCGTCCGAGTTGAAGCAGGCGGCGCGGGAGGAGGGAATGGTCTCGGTGCGCGAGCACGCACTCGAGAACGTCTTCTCCGGAGTCACCACGCTCGCGGACATCAACAAGGTCACGTTCGTGGAATAGGCTCTGGCACTCGCCCGGCGCGTCTGCTGATCGCAAAAGTGGGACAACGATGAGGACAGTTTTTGTCATTTTGTACACCTGCCGGGAACGCCCCACGCCGGCTCACCGAAACCCGTAAGGTCCGCTGCTCTAGTCGCTTGCGGTGAAATTCTGCGGCGATGACTGGTCTTGCACGCGATTTGCATGGAACCTGCAGGGGAAGGGGAAAACGCCATGGAAAAGCTGGTGCGCCCGGAAACGTCGACCGAGTATTTCAGGGAGCTCGTCGAGCGAGCGATGGCCAGGCAGCGGGTCTCTTCGAGCGAGCTCTCCTCCTATTACCTCGTGCAGCTCCTGGACAACTTCATCGCCTTCGATCAAATGTACGCCGAGATGGAGGTCGACAAGGAGACGCCGCTCGCCGAGCTTCTCTGTCAGGCGCTCGCGAGCCAGGGCGCGCGGCGCTTCCGCCTGCTCAAGTTCACCGGCGACGTCGCGCTCTTCATGTCGGGCTTTTTCGCCGAGAACCTTACCCGGCGGGTCAACGACATCGACTACTACGTCCGCCTCGGCGGCTACGCCTACGGCGGCGCCGCCCGGCTCAGCGCCGTCGAAGCGGCGGCACTCTACGAAGAGCTCGCGCGCAAGTTCGTTCGTTTCGTCGACGTTCTCAACGAGGTCAGCGAGGAGAGCGCCGTGACCGAGAACCCGGGAATCCTGAGGCTCTACGAGAGATGGCGTCAGACCGGAAGCCGACGCAGCGAAGCTCTCCTGAGGCGCGAGGGGATCCTCCTCGGGGACGCGTCCCGCCGCATCCACTGATTGGCGGTCTTGCGGGAAATGCTCGACTCCATCCTCCATCACATCGACCGGGTCTACGTTCTCGACTTGAACGTCGACATCCGGGATTTCCTCGTGAGCCGGGAAACCTGCGCGCGGCTCGGAGCCGACCCCAGCCGGGGCTCGGTCCTGGTGAAGGAAGCCGGAGACGAGGAGATCTCGCTCGGGGTCTATATCGGCGAAGAGGACCTCGAGCGGCTGACGCGGGTGGACCTCGACTCGTCTTCGATGTCCGCCTCTTCGTTCGAGCTCCTGCTCCTCGCGATCGAAGAGGTCAGCCACTTCGCCTATCTCGCCTTCAGCGCATCGCGGGAAAAACGCGTGACCGAGCTCGAGCTCGAGCTCCAGGCGGAGGTCGACAAGTTCGTCACTTTCGCTCTTCTCCACGCCTCGCGCCACCAGGGCCGCGTACCCAAGGATCTTCTGGATCGGATGTTCTCGGACTTCACGCTCCGCCCGGGTCTGGACTCCGAGCGGCGGGAGCGCTACGAAGCGGCGAGCTCGCTCGCATCCCGGTACTGCTCCTACGTCGTCCAGTCGGCGCTCGAGCGCGATTGCGGCCTCGCTCCCCTTCTCGCCGAGCTTCGCAGGTTCTACCGCCTGGGCCAGCGGGGCAAGATCGGCCGCATCCACGACGTCGTCTTCAACGGCTGACGGACTGAGTTATACTCGGCCCGATGAAGAGGGACGAGAGCAGCGTCCTCGTCGAGCGCCAAGCACTCTCGCCCGACGCTTTTCTGCTCCACTTCGAGTCCGAGACGCTCGCCCGGAGCTTCGTCCCCGGGCAATTCACGATGGTCCGGATGCCCGAGCGCTCCGACCTGCTCCTTCGGCGGCCTTACTCGTTCTGCGACTCGCGTCCCGACAATCGCACCTTCAGTCTCCTGGTCAAGATCGCGGGGAAGGGAACGAGGGCCCTTACCGAGCTTCCCGTCGGAGGCCGGGTGGACTGCCTCGGGCCCCTTGGGTCGGCGTTTCGACTCCCCGACTCCGCGCGAAAGCCGGTGGTCGTCGCTGGAGGCGTCGGGATCGCTCCCTTCGTGGCGTTCTGCCGGCTGCTCGCGAGCCGCGGGCTGTCGGCCCGGGTGCTCCTCGGGGGCCGGAGCGCGCACGATCTCTACCTCCGATCCGACTTCGAGGCGCTCGGAATGGACGTGCGGACCTCGACCGAGGACGGGACTCACGGACACCGCGGGCGGGTGACCGACCTCCTGGCGAAGGCTCTCGAGCACGAGGAACCGATCGAGCTCTACTCCTGCGGGCCGACGCCGATGCTCCTGCGCGTGGCGGCGATGGCGCGAGAGAGAGGAGTCCCTCACCAGGTCTCTCTCGAGCGGCGCATGGGCTGCGGGATGGGCTGCTGTCTGGGATGCGTCGTCTACGCGCGAACGGGGTCAGGGGGCGAGTACCTTCGCTCCTGCACCGAAGGTCCGGTATTCGACGCGGACGCCGTCGCCTGGGAGCGCGACCCCTATCCACTCTGACATGACGCAAGAGCCTGATCTCACGGTGGAGGTCGCCGGCATCCGGCTTCGCACTCCCCTCATCGCCGCGAGCGGCACGTTCGGCTACGGCACCGAGTACCTCGAGGTCGCCGACTACGACTCGATCGGCGGAATCGCGGTCAAGGGCCTGTACCTCGCCCCCCGGGAGGGAGCGGCGCCTCCCCGGATCTGGGAAACCCCCTCCGGCATGCTCAACGCCATCGGTCTCCAGGAAGTCGGGATCGAGCGCTTCGTCGAGGAGAAGATGCCGCGCCTTCGAGAGCTCGGCGTCGCCATCCTCGTCAATATCTGCGGAAGCTCCATCGAAGAGTACGCGGAGCTCGCGGGCATTCTGGACGACGTCGAGGGAGTCTCGGGAATCGAGATGAACATCTCCTGCCCCAACGTGCACGAGGGCGGGATCCTCTTCGGCTGCGATCCGCTGATGGCGGCGACCGTCACCGAGGTCGTGCGCGCGAGGACCAGTCTTCCCGTGATCCCGAAGCTCACCCCGAACGTCACCGACATCGGTGTCGTGGCGCGCGCGGTCGAGGCCGCGGGCGCCTCGGCCATCTCGCTCATCAACACCATCCCCGCGATGGCCATCGACGTCGAGACGCGCAAGCCGCGCCTCG
>DAISKN010000090.1:0-14263 GCA_036820975.1 Acidobacteriota bacterium
GGCGCCTCGCGGGGAGCTCCAAGAACACCACCCCCACGCCGGTCGCGGGCCGTGGGCTGGTGTTCATCACCAGCGGCTATCGCATCAACCCCATCTTCGCCGTGAGACCCGGGGGCTCGGGCGACATCGGAGCCACCGAGTTCGTCGCCTGGAGCAGCAATCGCGACGGCTCCTACATGACGACCCCCATCGTCTACGGCGATATCCTGTATACCTGCCAGAACAACGGCGTCCTTTCCGCCTACCGGGCCGATACCGGCGAGCGCGTCTACCAGCAGCGCATCGCGAGCGGAGCCTTCAGCGCGTCGCCCATCGCCTCCGACGGGCGGCTCTACTTCACGAGCGAGGATGGCGACGTGTACGTCGTCGCCGCGGGGGTTTTGTACTCGCTTCTTTCGACCAACCCGATGGGAGAGGTGTTGATGGCGACTCCCGCGGCGGCTCCGAAGCGGCTCTTCATCCGCGGGCAGCACCATCTGTTCTCGATTCGAGACGCGGAAGCCCGTTGAGGTTCGCGCGCATCCTCTTCCGACTCGCGGGGGTCTACGGTCTCCTCGTGATCCTCCCGCAATACTTCCTGGAGCAGCAGATCGGGAGGGACTATCCTCCTCCAATCACCCACCCGGAGCACTTCTACGGCTTCGTCGGCGTGGCCCTCGCCTGGCAGCTCGCGTTCCTGCTCATCGCTGGAGATCCGGTCCGCTTCCGGCCGTTCATGATCCCCGCGATTCTGGAGAAGGCGACGTTCGGAATCGCGGTGGTGATCCTGTTCCTCCAGAATCGGGTGTCGGGGATGGTACTCGGCTTCGGCACGATCGATCTTCTCCTGGGTGCCCTGTTCTTCCTCGCGTGGCTCCGGCTGCGATAGACTCGGCCGCATGGCGACGGAACGCATCATCAGCGCCGATTCCCACACCATCGAGCCCCAGGATCTGTGGCTCAAGGCTCTCGGCCGCAAGTACGGCGACGAGACCCCCCGGGTCGTCGAAGGCTACCAGGGACAGCCGGGCCTCTTCTTCTACACGGGCAAACAGTACGCGCGGTTCAAGGAGCAGGACCAGAAGACCGCCGACGCCGGAACGCCCGAGGCGGGGCGCGATCCCGCGGCCCGTGTCGAGTTCCAGAGGAAGGCGGGGATCGAGGCGGAGGTCCTCTATCCCACTCTCGGCCTCTCCATCCTGCATTCGAGCAACCGGCCCGACTATCGCGAAGCGGTTCGGGACGCCTCGCGGGTGTACAACGACTGGCTCGCGGAGTTCATCTCGCACGATCGAAAGAGGCTCCTCGGCGCGTCGATGATTCCCATGGACGACCAGGAGTGGGCCGTGAACGAGCTCGAGCGCACGGTCAAGCAGGGTCATCGGACGCCGATGATCCACGCCGCTCCGCCTTCAGGCTCGCCTCCGTACCGCGACCGCGCCTACGATCGATTCTGGGGCGCCGCTCAGGAGATGGACGTTCCCATCACCCTCCACATCGTGACCGGCCGCATTCCCGATCCGATGGCCTGTCATACGCTCGCGGAGTGGGAAGAGGGACCCAACATGTTCCTCTCCACCTGGGAGGAGATCCCGCACGTTCTGGCGACGGACTTCATCTTCGGAAAGATCCTCGATCGCTTTCCGCGCCTCAGAGTCGTGACCGCCGAGCTCGAGCTCTCCTGGATTCCGAATTTCATGAGGCGCATCGACATGGTGCAGGGCGTCTACTCCAACCGCCTTCAGCTCCCGAGTCTCGACTTCAAAGCGAGCGACTACATAAGGACCCGGGTCTGGCACGGCCTCATCGACGAGAAGGGGGGCGTTCCCGCAATCGCGGAGATTGGCGTCGACCAGGTCGTCTGGGGCTCGGACTTCCCCCATACGATATCGGTGGGAGTCGAGACGAAGGATGCGCTCGATCATCTCTTCGCCGGGGTGTCCCCGACGGATCGCGGGAAGCTGGTAGCTGAGAACGCGGCGAGGCTCTTCGGGCTGCCGTGAACTCAATTATTTGAATTCAATCCATCGTTCAGATCTCCACCAAATCGGATCCGCGCGAAGCGCCGGCCCTTGAATCCAGGAAGTAAATCCCTGCGATAGAATAGGTTCCTTTACATCCCTCGAATCCAGTGTGTGGCATCTCGCTTGCACTCCCGGTTCACGAGGGAGCACGAATCCGTGCTTTTCAGGAGGAACGAATGATTTTGAGGTTCAAGCCTTTTCTTGGCTGGCTCGCCTGTATCCTGGCGCTGACCCTCGCGGGAACGGCCCAGGCGCAGACGACCGGCGACATCCGCGGAACCATAACCGACTCGACGGGTGCGGTTCTGCCTGGAGCCACGGTCACCATCTACAGCGACGTTCTCCTCGGGGGGAGCCGCACCATGGTGACCAACGAGCTCGGAGTCTACCGATTCATCTCGCTTCCGATCGGCACCTACATCGTGGAAGCGGGACTCTCGGGGTTCGAGACCAAGCGCTACGAAGGCGTGCGGGTCAACGTCAATGCGACGGCGACCGTCGACGTCTCTCTCGGTCTCTCCACGGTGAGCGAAACGGTGACGGTGACGGGAGAGTCTCCGGTCGTCGACGTCACCGAGTCCGGAGTCTCCTCCAAATTCGAGAGCGAGCTCATCCAGAACATCGCCACCCAGCGCGCGATGACCGATCTCATCCAGGTGTCTCCGGGCATGTCCGCGAGCACCGGCGACAGCGGCGGCGATCGCACGGTCGCCTTCGGCTCGCACCAGCAGTCGAACTCCTGGAAAGTCGACGGAGTCGAAGTTTCGGCGCCGGAGACGGGGGCGTCGTGGTGGGAAGTCGACCCCGACGTCATCGAGGAGATCCAGGTCATGGGCGTCGGCGCTCCGGCGGAGTTCGGAAACACCACCGGCGCCGTGTTCAACATCGTCACCAAGGGCGGAGGCAACACCTTCAGCGGCAACGCGAGCTACTACGGCCAGTGGGATGCCCTGACCGACACCAGCGTCGAGCTCGACGGATACGGATTCCATCGCGACAAGTTCAACAACATCACCGGCACCATCGGCGGGCCGGTGGTGAAGGACCGGCTCTGGTTCTTCGGCTCCTATGCCTATCTCCGGGATGGAAGCACCGAGCCCGGCGTAGACCCGACGTTCACCCCCGTGGTCCTGAACGACAAGTACCAGATCAAGATGACGGCGCGCGCTACCGACTCCGACGAGTTCGGAGGCTTCTTCCATTACGTCCAGTCGGAAGGCCCGGATGCGGCGAGCCCCTACTCGACGCCCTCGGCGCTCGCGACCGAGAACTACGGAACTCCGGCCTGGGGCGCCAGCTGGACTCGCACGCTCACGACGAACGCGCTCCTCGAGGCCAAGTACGCGGGCTGGTGGACCAACGGCACCAACGCTTCGCAGACGGGAAGCCTGGAAGAGCCGTTCATCGACTTCTCGCCTCCGGACGGAGGACCGACGCGCTACTCCGGCGGGATCGGCCCCTACCAGGGCTATACCTGGGAGTACACCACCTGGCGGCAGCAGTTCAACGCCAAGGTGACGACCTACACCGAGGATTTTCTTTCCAGCCAGCACGACTTCAAGTTCGGCGTTCAGTGGAGTAAAGGCTCCGCGGACACCGTCATCGGCGTGGGGCCCACCGGTTCCTATGCCTACAACTACGGCGGGACGCTCTACAGAGTCTTCCAGGATCCGTACGAGTACGGCGGCACCACCACCGACTTCGGGGTCTTCTTCGACGACGCCATCACCGTCAACGACCGCTTGACCCTCAATGCGGGAGTGCGGCTCGACATCAACCGCGGCGGAATTCCGGACTTCGAACGGTTCACCGTCGGTGACAACACCGTCACCGACGTCGGGTTCTTCGAGCCCACGGGGGGGGCGGTGCCGGGCGTTCCCGACCTCATCGAATGGAACCTGATTTCGCCGCGCTTCGGGTTCGCTTTGCAGCCCGACGCCGCGGGGCGCTCGGTGATACGCGGCTCGTTCGGCGTCTACTACGACCAGGACGTCATCGGGAACTGGGACGCTCCCGCTCCGGGGCTTCCTCCCATCCGGTACTTCTCGCAGGACCCAGACACCGGTGAGTTCGTGCAGTACGACGAGATCAGCTCGGAGGACACCGCGTTCTCCCCGGATCTCAAGGCCCCCCGAACGCTCCAGTACTCGATCGGATTCGAGAGACAGATCGGCACGATGGCCTCGGCCTCCGTCCAGTACGTGCACAAGGACTCGAGCGACATGGTCGGCTGGGAGATCCTCGGCGGCTCCTACGAGCCGTTCCCGTTCACCGATCCGTTGACCGGGACCCAGTACAGCCTTCTGAGCATCGTGGACCGGCCAACGATCCGCAAGGGGAACGATCCCGGCGATTTTCCCGGAAGCGAGAACCTCGACTACGAGTCCACCTACGACGGCGTCGTGCTCCAGTTCGACAAGCGCTACTCGGACGACTTCGGACTCTCGACGTCCTATACCTGGTCGAAATCCGAAGGTCTGATCCCCCGGCCGCTCGCCCAGGTGCAGTTCAATCCGTTCTACGGCTCCAAGGAGGGTTCGGACCCCAACAACTGGCTCAACGCCTACGGACGGCTCCAGGGCGATCGGCCGCACATGTTCCGCGTCCAGGCGGTCTACGGCCTCCCGTGGGATGTGATGTTCTCGGCCAACCTCGACTTTTCCAGCGGGCGCGCCCACACCCGTCAGATCCGCGTCGGCGGTCTGGGACAGGGATCGAAAGACGTGATCATGGCTCCCGGCGGAGCCGAGGATTGCGGCACGGGCGAACCTTGCCGCCTCTCCGCCTTCCAGGTGGTCGACCTCTCGATCGGAAAGCGGATTCGCATGGGTGGAAACGCCGAGCTCAAGTTCGACGCCTACATCTTCAACCTGCTGAACTCGGACAACGAGCTGAACTACAACACGCTCCGCCTCCAGACGGCTTCGGCGGAGTTCGTGCCGCTCACCTACGTCAAGCCGCGCCGCATCATGTTCAGAGCGGGGTTCAGCTTCTAGAACGCCACTTCGCTTCGAGCAAAGGGGAGGCTTCGGCCTCCCCTTTTTTTTGCGCCGCTACGGGCAGCGGCGCTTCAGGAGGGCGGCGGCCTCCGCGTAGACCAGGGACTTCTCGTCATCGCCGAGAGCAGCCTCGACGCGGCTCAGGCCCTCGAGCGCCCGGGCGTCTCGCGCCGTCTGGCTCCGCGCCCTTTCGAAAGCGTCCCGCGCCTCCTCGAGGCGTGTCGCGGCGAGGAGCGCTTCTCCGAGAAGAACGTAGTCCGCGGAAGTCTCCTCTGACGGACTCTTCACGAGCTCCGTCAGGATCTCGATTCTCTCTTCGAGCCCGGCGTTCCCGGCTCGAATGCGCAGGTTGGAGAGTCGGTGTCCCTCCCGCCAGAGTGCATCCTCCTCGGCTCTCAGCTCCTGGAATCGCGCCATCGACTCCCGCGCGAGATCCTCCCGCCCCGCCCTCTGATGGAGGAGCGCGAGGTTGTAATGCGCCTGGACGTCTTTCGGCGCGATCTCTCGAACTCGCTCGAGGTACTGCCGCGCCTTCTCGAGCTCCCCTTCGCGCAGGCTCATGACGCCGAGACCGTAGAGGGTGTTCACGTTCCGCGGGTGCTCCTCGACGTGGGCTTCGAGGAGGCTCCGCAGGCTCCGATACTCTTCCGTGGTGAGAGAGGAGAGCGCGAAGGAAGCGATGTCCTCGGCCGCCTGAGGATCGAGCTCCACCGCTTTCCGAAGGGCCGCTATGGAGGATGCGATCTCCATCCGCCCGTGGAGCGCGTTTCCCAGGGTGAAGTAGATGGGCGCGGTCGCGGCGCCGGAGGCGATCGCCCGCTCGCAGGTGGCGATCGCCTCGGCGGCGTGGCCCGCTCCGAGCTGCGACTCGGCCAGCAGGAAGAGCATCGTCGGCTCCTGTGGCTTCAGCTCGAGAGCGCGAAGGGCGTGGCACTCCGCGAGCCCGTGCGCCTGGGCCCGGAGCGCGAGCCGACCGGCGCGCGCGTGAAGCTCGAAAACGGGCGGAAGCTCCTCCGCGAGCGTCTCGTACTGAACCAGGGCATCGACGGACCGCTCCCCCCCCTCGAGCGTCTCCAGGAGGAGGAGCCGCGCGGGGACGAAGGAGGGACGCCGCTCGAGGATTCTCTCGAGAGCGGCCGCAGCACCCGCGAGATCGCTCCTTTCGAACGCCTCGCGCGCGAGGCGGAACTCGGCGGGAAGCGTCGGATAGAGCGGCGGCGGAGCTTCTCCGATCTCTTTCGAGAACAGGAACGCGATCGGGTTCTGGTCGTCGATGGCCGAGGCGACGCGAAAAGAGCGCAAGCCGGCATCGGTTTCTCCCCCGGACAGCAGGACCGCACCGACCCGAAGATACTCCCTCGCGCTCGCGAGATCCTGGATCGAGCCGGGAGATGCGTCGGCTCCCCGCGAGAGGTAGAGCTCGAGATCGTTCGCGAGGAGCTCGGCTTCGGCCGGCGCGTCCGGAAAGCTCCCGGCTGCCGTCAGGTCGGCGACGGCCGCCTCCACGTCTTCGAGAAAGAGCGAAGCCCGCGCCCGGCCCACGAGCGCGGGAGAAAAGCGCGGCGCCCGCGAGAGACAGGCGGCGAAGGCCTCCCTCGCCCGCGCGTATTCCCTCTTCTGCAGATACAGGCGCCCGAGGGCGTAGTGAATCTCGAAGACCCGGGGCGGGTTCGAGGCGAGCGCGGCCTGAAAATGAGTCTCCGCTTCGTCGAGCCTTCCCTCCGAGAGAGCCTGGCGGCCGAGCTCCCGCGGGTCCTGCACGAAAAGCGCGAGCCACAGAAGAACTGAAGCCATCAGCGAGGAAGAAGAGCGAGGGGAGGCGCCCCGCGACGCACGACGTACTCCCGGCCCGCGGGAAGGTCCTCGTGGACTTCCTTCTCTCCGTCGAGCCAGGTGATGGTGAGATCGAGGGCCGTGTTCTCCCCGAGCCCGAAATGGGCGCGGAAATCGTTCTGGGAAGCGTAGCTGCCTCCAGAGGAGATCTGACGGATCTGCGAGACACCTCCCGCGGTTACCTGAAGACGCGCCCCGAGCCCTTGCCGCGTGCCGCGGGGGTCGACGAGCGCGACGAGGACCGCCCGCCCGCCTCCATCCGTCTCGTTGACGAGGAGCGTGGGCGCCTGGTCCTGGTTGCTCACGACGAGGTCTAGGTCGAGATCGGAATCGAGGTCGCCAGCGGCGCTTCCGCGGCCGGAGCGAGGAATCTCGAAGCCGCTCCCGGCCGAAGCGGTAGCGTCCTCGAACTTCCCGCCCTGGTTCAGGAGAAGAAGATTCTTCTGGAGGAACGTCTCGTGGAGAACGGGGTCGGTGTCCACCTGAGGGTAGATGTGCCCGTTCGAGAAGAACAGGTCGAGGTCGGAGTCGCTGTCGACGTCGAAAAAGTGGGCTCCCCAACCCAGGGGGGCGAACGTGGGAACGGCGACGCCGGTCGCGAAGGAATCGTCGGCGAAGGAGCCGCCGAGGTTTCGGTAGAGGGCGTAGTAGTCGTGGGCGAAGTTGGTGACCACGAGATCGAAGCGGCCGTCGCCGTCGAAATCCCCGACGTCGATTCCCATGCTTCCCTGGGTCGCCCCATCCGCGTTGTAGGCGGCGCCCGAAAGCGCCCCGACCTCCTCGAAAGTGCCGTCTCCGCGATTCCGGTAGAGGGAGTTGGGCATGCTGTCGTTGGCGATGTAGAGATCGACGTCCCCGTCGTCGTCGTAGTCGAAGCTCACGACCCCCATGGTGTACTGCCCCGAGCCCGACAGGAACCCCGCGGACTCGGTGGCGTCGACGAACGTCCCGTCGCCTTCGTTCCGATAGTACGTGTTCCGGCTCCCCGGAAGGCCCCGAGGTCCATCGAGCACCTGAACCCGGCCGCGCCAGAGGCGCACGCGCTCCGCGTTCCAGACTTCCTCCCAGCTGGTCTCGATGTAGTTCCCGACGAAGAGATCGGGGTCTCCGTCTTCGTCGGGATCGAAGAAGGCCGCCCCGATGCTCCACCGGGGGTCGCCCACGCCGGCGCGCTCCGTCCAGTCGGAGAAGGTGCCGTCGCCGTTGTTGCGGAAGAGGGTGTTCGGGCCCCAGTTGGTGACGTAGATGTCGAGGAGGCCGTCATTGTCGAAATCGGCCGCGGCGCCTCCCACTCCGAACGCGGAAGATCCCACCCCAGCTTCGCGGGTGACGTCCTGGAACGTACCGTCGCCTCGATTCCGGTAGAGGGTATTGGAATGGGGCTCGGTCTTCCTGCCGGGCAGGAGGCGGATGGCGCTGACGAAGTAAACGTCGAGGAAACCGTCGGAGTCGTAGTCGAGGAGGAGGACGCCGTTTCCCGTCGACTCCACGATGTGGTTCTTTTCCGCCCCGCCGCTCCAGTTGACGACCTCGAGGCCCGCGGACTTCGCGCGGTCCACGAACTGGACGCGCGGGCCGGAGCTCGAAAGCGCGAGAAGGAAGATTGCCGCGGCGATTCTCAAGTCACGGGAATTATAGCGTCACGCCTGGAGCGGCCTTCCCTCGGGTGGAACCCGCGAGAGGTCGGGAAATCCGGGAGCGCGCCTCACGTAGTATTCAGATAGCAAGCCGTCGGGATCTCCGAGAAAGAAGCTGCGCTTGAGCTCGGAGTCGACCGCCCCTACCGGCTCGACCCCCCGCTCGAGGAGGGCCCTTTCGGCATCGGCGAGCGCCCTTTCGCTCTCGAGCTCGAACGAGACGTGATGGTATTGGCGCCCGTCGCTCGCGTCCTTGCCGCAGAGGACGAGGTGGTAGGGGTAGCGGGCGAGGCTTCCCCGAAGGAAGACGACGCCGTCCGAGCGATGCACCTCCTCGAGACCGCCGACCTCGCGATAGAAGCGCGCGAGCCTTTCGAGATCCGAGCTCAGAAGGACCGCGTGGGTCACCCGCCGCGGATGCACCGGCGCCTCGGCGACGGTGCGGATCTGGGGATTCTCCTCGCAGCGGGTTTCCGCGAAAGGCTCGGAGGCCTCGGGGTCCCAGGCGGAGGTGATGAGCTCCATCTCTCCGTGGAGGACGTTCCGCCAGTCCTTCACGGTGTCGCAGTAGAACTCCATGGAGTTCCCGTCGGGGTCGGAGAGGTAGACGCTGTGGGCGACCTGATGATCCACGGTCATGTCCAGGGCGACGCCCTGGGCTTTCGCGCGCCGGAGGCCCTCGACCAGCTCGACCTCGTTCGAAAGCTCCCAGGCGAGGTGCCCGAGACCCACCTTCGCCCCCACGCCCTCGGGGATCTGGAGGAGCCCGTTCTGTCCGTAGCGCGCTTTCCCACCGGTTGTCTCGATCATCCCCAGGTCGTGGGGAGTGTTGCCGGTCCCGAGAAACGTCGCCACCAGGTCCGGTTCCCAGAACTCGACCGTGAGACCGCACACGCGGTGGTAGAAGCTCTCGGACCGCTTCAGGTCCTCGACCCAGAGGTTGGCGTGGCCCAATCGGCGAGGCTTGAAGACGTTATTCCTGGTCATGGACGTAGTCTCTCCCAACTTCCCGCGGGCGGGCAAAACGCGCCGCGTACGCGATGGCGATGACCGCGAGCCAGATCAGGAACAGGGGGACGGTCCACTCGAGACCGGAAACCCAGGGCGTCGCGGCGAGGGTCGCGAGAATGAGGGCGATTCCGACGATTCCCGGCAGGGGATGGAGCGGAACCCGTACCGGGAGCGTCGCGAGCCGCACGGGATCGAGCCGCCGGCGAAAACGAAAGTGACAGACGAAGATCAGGAGCCAGATCGAGAGCAGCGCCGCGACCGCGGTCCCGTACATCGGAAGGAACACCTGTCGGCCCCTGGCGGCGAGAGCGAGTGCTACGACCATCCCCACCGCCGAGCCGCCGAGGGCCCGAATCGGCACACCGCGCCGGTCGACGGCGCCCACGCTTCGCGGAACGTATCCCGCGCGAGAGAGCGAAAAGAGCATGCGCGTGCAGATGTAGAGGTGGCTCATGACGGCGGTGAAAGCGGCCGAGATCACCACGAAGTTCATGAGGCTCGACGCGTAGGGAACGCCGATGCTCTCGAACGCGGCGACGAACGGGCTTCCCGTGAGTGTGCCGCTGGTCTCGGAGATCGCCCTCCACGAGCTCATGGTCACGATCGCTCCCATCGAAAGGACGTAGAGCACGGTGAGCGCCGCGGCCGTACCCAGGAGAGCGCGGGAAACCGTCTTCTCCGGCCGGTCGGCCTCGCCGGCGGTCACCGCGACCGTTTCCATCCCGAGGTAGCTCGTGATCACGAGGGTGAGCGCGAGCCAGACGCCGGTCGCGCCGTTCGGAAAGAGACCGCCGTCCGCCGTCAGATTGGCGAGGCCGATCGCCTCCCGCGGACCAACGCCTACGACCAGAGCCGCGCCCGCGACGATGAAGCCGATGATCGCGGCTACCTTCACCATCGAGAGCGCCGATTCCAGCGATCCGAATCGCCCCACGTGGAGAGCGTTCACCGAGATTGCGACGAGCGCCGCTCCCGCCATGAACAGGAACGCAGGGACTTCGGGAAACCAGAACCCGAAATAAACTCCGACCGCGGTCAGCTGGGCGCCGATGGCGAGGGTCTCGGCGAACCAGTACGTGAGGCGCGTCGCGAACCCGGCCCAACGTCCCACATAGAGGTCGGCGTAGACGCCGAAGGCGCCGGCGACGGGATGGACGGTGGCCATCTCCGCGAGCACGAACCCCATGGCGATAGCGGGAATCGCGGCGATGAGATAGGTGAGAACGACCCCGGGGCCCGCGAGCCCGATGGTAGCGCCGCTGCCGAGAAAGAGGCCGACCCCGATGGTGCCGCCGATGGCGATCATGCTCTGCTGCCAGGAGGAGAGCTCGCGTTTGAGGCCTCCCTCCCGTTCCGCCGCGTCGCGCTCGAGCTCCATGGGCGAGACACGGTATTGCCCGTGTAGGCTCCCGTCAAACGTTGGCTCCGACGGAAATCGTGAGACGCGCCGGTAAGGCTTGACGCCGCGAGAGAGAAGCGGCGAGGATACCCACCATGTTGACGGCCTTCGCTCTAGCCGCAGCCCTCGAAGTGGTGAGGTTCGAAGAGAACCTCATGATCCCGATGAGGGACGGCGTCCGGCTGGCGACGGACATCTATCGACCCGCCGGCGGCGGCGCTCCGCTTCCGGAGAAGCGTCCGGTTCTCCTCCAGAGAACTCCCTACGGCAAGACGGGGTCGGGCCTCGTCGAATCAGCCCGCTTTTTCGCCGCGAACGGGTACGTCGTCGCTCTCCAGGACGTGCGCGGCACGTACTCGTCGGAGGGGGTATTTACCAAATACATCGGCGAGGGGCAGGACGGCTACGACACCATCGAGTACCTCGCGAAGCTCCCCTATGCGAACGGCAGAGTCGGCATGTGGGGGACGTCGTACGCCGCCCACGTGCAGGCGAACGCGGCGAAGCTCAGGCCCGAGGCGCTCGCGACGATCGTCCTCAACATGGGCGGGATGTCGAACGGCTGGGACCACAAGGTGCGAAACCACGGCGCCTTCGAGCTCCAGCAGCTCACCTGGGCATTCCGCCAGCTCGAGGCCGAGACCGACGACCCTCTGGTGAAGCAGCACCTCGCTCGCGCCCCGATCGAGAGCTGGCTCGAGGCGCTGCCCCTGCGCAAGGGCCTCAATCCGCTCTCCGTGGCCCCCAACTTCGAGGACTACATTCTCGAGATGGCGACCCACGGGGACTATGACGATGACTACTGGAAGCACCCGGACGTGAACTGGCAGGAGCACTACGACAGGACCCTCGATATCCCCATGCTGCACGTCTCCGGCTGGTACGACTCGTATGCCGGCGGAACCATCCAGAACTTCGTCGAGCTCTCGAAACGCATGACCTCGCCCGTGTATCTCCTTATGGGACCCTGGACTCACGGCGGCAACACCCGGTCCTACGCCGGCGACGTGGAGTTCGGGCCCGAGGCCGCGCGGACGGACTTCCCTCGCGAGTTCCACTTGCGATGGTTCGATCGATTTTTGAAGGGCGCCGAGGCCGCGGCCGAGGAGCCCGTTCGGATCTTCGTCATGGGAGGCGGCGACGGCCGCAAGGACGCGAACGGACGCCTCTATCACGGAGGCCGATGGATCTCGGCGCCGCGCTGGCCTCTCCCCGAGACGCGGTTCACCCGCTACTATTTCCATGGCGACGGCTCTCTTTCCGAACGGACCCCGACGGAGCCGGAGAGCAAGACGACCTACACCTTCGATCCTCGTGACCCGGTGCCGACCCTGGGCGGCGCGTTCTCGAGCACCAGCCCGGTCTTCGAGCCCGGCGCCTATCATCAGGAAGAGCGCGAGGGGATCTATGGTGCGAAGCCTCCTTATCTCCCGTTGAGCGCCCGGCCCGACGTCGTTGTGTTCCAGACCGAGCCCCTGGCCTCCGACGTCGCAGTCGTGGGGCCGATCGTGATCGAGCTCCATGCCTCCTCGACCGCTCTCGATACCGATTTCACGGCGAAGCTCGTCGACGTCTATCCCCCGTCCGCGGATTTCCCGTCGGGCTTCGAGATGAACCTCACCGACGGCATTCTGCGGACCCGCTACCGCAACGGCCCCGAGCGCCAGCACTTGATGACCCCGGGGGAGATCTATCGCCTCGAGATCGAGCCCTTCCCCACCGCCAACCTGTTCAAGAAAGGCCACCGCATCCGCGTCGATGTCGCAAGCAGCAACTTTCCCCGTTTCGACGTGAACCCCAACACCGGAGAGCCCCTGGGAATGAACCGAAGAGTGGAGAACGCCGACAACACTCTCTACCATGACGCCCTCCGCCGGTCGCACGTGGTGCTTCCGATTCTCGAACGGAAATGAGCATGAGCATCTCCAGAAGAACGTTTCTGAAATCGTCCGGCGCCGTTCCCGGCGCGTTGTCCCTGGGCCTGGCGCCCCCCGCGCTCCAATCGAGCGCCGAGGGAGTCAGCCGCCTCTTGGCCGCCTTCGTCGTCGACTCGAAGTGGCCCGACATCCCCGAGGACGCGCGCAAGGAAGCGGCGCGCGCGATCGTGAACTGGGTGGGCTGCGCTCTCGGAGGCGCCCGCCACGAGACGGCGGAGTGCGCGCTCGAAGCCCTGGCCGGGCTTTCGGGGCCGCGGACCGCGACGGTCCTCGGACGGAAGGACCGCCTCGACATCCTCCATGCCTCGCTCCTCAACGGGATCACCTCGCACGTGCTGGATTTCGACGATACCCACCTCGCTACCATCATTCACCCCGCGGGCCCGGTCGCCCCCGTGCTCCTGGCGCTCGCGGAGAGAAAGCCGCTATCGGGCGCGGACTTCCTCCACGCGTTCATCCTCGGAGTCGAGGTCGAGTGCCGCATCGGCATGGGGGTCTACCCCTCGCACTACGACCGCGGCTACCACATCACGGGAAGCGCGGGAGTCTTCGGCGCGGCCGCCGCCTCGGGGAAAGTCCTGGGCCTCGACGAGAGACAGATGAACTGGGCCCTCGGAATCGCGGCGACGCAGTCCTCGGGACTCCGGGAGATGTTCGGGACGATGTGCAAGGCGTTTCATCCCGGCCGCGCCGCCCAGAACGGGCTGACGGCAGCGCTTCTCGCGGCGAAGAACTTCACGAGCTCGGAGCAGAGCGTCGAAGCGCTCCGAGGATTCGCCCACGTGCTCTCCGGCGAGCGCGACTTCTCGAAGATGACCCGGGGGCTCGGGGAGACCTGGGAGGTGACGCGCAACACCTACAAGCCTTTTCCCTGCGGCATCGTCATCCACCCGACGATCGACGCCTGCATTCAACTCCGAAACGAGCACTCGCTTCGCCCCTCCGACATCGATCGGGTGGAGCTCCGCGTGCATCCCCTGGTCCTCGAGCTCACCGGCAAGAAGACCCCGATGAAGGGGCTCGAAGGAAAGTTCAGCGTCTATCACTCGGCCGCGGTCGCCCTGCTTCGCGGCGTGGTGGGCCAGAAGGAATACAGCGATGAAGCGGTGCGCGACCGCGCGGTGGTGGCGCTCCGGGACCGGGTGACCGCGACCGTGGACCCGAGCGTGCGCGAGGAAGAAGTCCACGCTCGGGTGGTGCTCGCCTCCGGACGCGCCGTCGAAAAGCATATCGAGCATGTCGTCGGAAGCCTCGAGAACCCGCTCACCGACCGGGACCTGGAGACGAAATTCCGCGGACAGGCGGAGGGGCTTCTCTCGGAGGTGGAGATCCGAAATCTCCTGTCGCTCTGCTGGTCGGTGGCCTCGATTCCGGACGCGGCCGCGATCGCGAAGGCGTCGGTGCCCGCTTGATCGCCCTCGTCCTCGCGCTCTCCGCGAGCGTC
>DAISKN010000091.1:0-14181 GCA_036820975.1 Acidobacteriota bacterium
ACCAGGTGCCCCATGGCCTCGATGGGATCGCCCGTGCCCCTCTGGCGCCAGGAGTGCTTCTTCTCGAGATCGATCTCCTCGTGATAGTCGAGGCTCACCTTTCCATCCCGGTAGAGCTGCTCGATGTGGCACCAGAGGTTGTACCCGAGGTGGTAGGGGTTGCGCTGGAAGTACGGCCGCGGCCGGCAGACGTTCGAGAACACCCGGGCGTAGTCGATGATGCCGTTGACCGCTCGCTCCTTGAAGAGCTCGAGCATGATCTTCTTTTCCCAGTACATCGCCCACCCCTCGTTCATGATCTGGGTGCGCATGACGAAGTCCTGGGGCGCCCGGGTGACGTACTTGTAGTCGAGGACCGAGCGCTCGGCCTGGCTCGCGGGCGCGTAGCGGCGCAGGAAGTCGAGAACGTCCTGGCAGGGCGCTTTGAGGGCGTAGCCCTTGCGGCTCAAGGTCGCGACCCTTCGCCGCTTCCGGAGCTCGGCTTCGAAGGCCGAGGGCTCGCTCGCTCCCTTCAGAAGCACCGTCAGCGTATCGAACACCGGAACCACGACCTTGGGCGGCGGGGGGATCTTCTCCATCTCCTTCGTCGGGGTCTTGTAGTCGGACCCGATGGTCGATTCCGACTCCACGGAGCGGGCCACGTTGTACTGTGAGTTCGGAGCCATGAGGGTCGTCGCCGACTCCACCGCGTTCCAGTACTCGAGGTAGTCCCGCTCTCCCATCTGCTGGCGCGCCCGATCCACTTTTCGCACCAGGTACATCACGTACTCGGTGCGGTTCTCGTTCGAGTCCCTCAGGACGTTTCGCTCCGAGAACTCGCAGTGACCCACGACATGGGCCATGACCGAGGCCTGGGTGACGGCGCTGTTGGCGCTGTTCAGGTAGGCGTAGGAGGGGTTGCCGGTCTGCACCACCTCGTAGAACAGGGAAGACTCGAGCCCGGCTTCGATGGCGTGCTTCTTGTGCACCATCCTCTTGCCTTCCCAGATGTTGATCGGGCTCGTGGGATAGACGTCTTTTTCCAGGAGCGAGGCGAACTCCAGCCTCTCGAGGATGAAGAAGCGGATCTCGGGAATCTTCCGGCCGAAGGCTCGAGCGTGGTGGAGCACCCGCTCCTCGAGAGCGGTGAGCTCCGGCTCGGTATGGATGCTAAGCACGGCGCTCCCCGAAGAGGCTCTTGATCACCTCCACCGTCTCCGTGCGCTGGCGGAGGGTCCCCATCCGCACCACGTCGTCTTTCTCGAACTGGCGCTTGATCTCCCGGTTGAGGTAGCTGAACTGGCTCGGCTTGACCTCGACCACCCCGACCCGATTGAAGCTCGAGCGCATCTGGGTTCCGAGGATCTCCACGATCTTCTTGGCGTCGTCCTCGAACACCTCGCCGTCGCCGAAGTAGAAGGCGTAGAAGTTCGTGGAGTTGGTGTCGTACTCGTTGAACGCGATCTGCGAGACGAGCTCGAAGACGATCGACGCCCGGGTGCCGCCGGCGTTCGCCACCTTGTAGAAATCGGATGGGGCCACCTCGTGCGCGTCCACGTCGTGCACGAAGAACCGGTGCTCGACGTTGCCGGCGCCGTAGTTGAAGTCCAGCCACTGATGGATGAAGTTCACCAGCCGCTTTTCCATCTCCAGCCGCTCGCCGTAGGTGGAGTAGGAAATGTCGCCCATGTAGAACACCACGGCGCGGTGGCGCGGCTTCTCCACCCGCTGCGGGACCTTGAAGCGCCGATCCCGCCTTCTAACCTGGACTTCGACTCTTCCTTTCTCGGGAGCGTAGGTTCCGAGGCCGACGCTCGACCGAAGCGCGCGCTTGAAGGTGCGCCGCTTGTCGAGGATCACCCCGACCTGGCCAAACGTCTTGAAGGTGTAGGAAACTTCCTTGATCCTTCCTTCACCCTCCTTCACCAGGTTCGGCAGCCGAAGCTTCTGACCCACCAGCTCCATGAACGCCTGGAACGGGATCCGGAAGCGGAGCTTCCCCTTCTCGTTGCCCGGCCCGGGTCCCCCGGAGCCGCCGCCCCCCGAGGCGTCGTCCCCGTAGACGAAAGTCGGAGGGACGATGTCGTCCACCTCGATGATGATGTCGCTTCCGCGATCGCCGAGCCGATCCAGATCGCCTCGATTGATGACCTCGTCGAGGATCTCGTCGAGCTGGTCCTGGATGAACTCGTTGAAAAGACCCTCGGACTCGTCGGAGGAGACGATGACGTCGGACTTCTTCATGGGAGACTCAGTCCAGGATGCTGGTGGAGCTGGCGGTGATGGTGAGCGCCTGGAACGCGCACTTGCCGCAGTAGCCGAGGTTCTCCATCAGGTAGCGCACGGTCTCGTTCAATTGTTCCTGCTCCTTGGAGTGCACGCCGGCGGCGCTCGAGCCGCTCTTGATCCAGCCGAGGAGCTTGATGTTCTCGCTGGATTTGAACTCGTTCTCGAAGACGTAGCGGCGGATGGCGCTCTGGTAGGAGGGCTCGTCCGCGAGCAGCACCGAGTGGCTCACGCTGGCGATGGCGTCCGAGAGCTCCTTGCGGAAGACGTCCTTCTCGGCGATGCCGAGGTACTGCTCGATCGCCTGCATGAACTTCTCGTCCGGCTGCACGTCGGCGTGGGTGACCTCGTGCTTCACCTTGGTGTTGTGCACGTAGGCGCGGACGTGGTCGGTGTACTTCTTCCAGGTGCTCTCCACCACCGATTCGTCGCGCAAGACCGACCCGTAGACGTCGGTCGCGATCTGGCTCAGGATCCAGTGCTTCGCCTGAGGGAGGATCTTCTCGACGAAGTGGCCGAGCTTCGCCTTGTTGGTGGCGAAGGACTCCTTGAGCGCGATCTCCATCCGGAGGTAGAGATCCATCGGCGCGACGCAGGGGTTCTGGAGAGCGATGGAGGTGATCATCGCCGGCTCGCCGCCTTCGTCCTTGAGGCGGGAGAGGTTCGCGGCGTACTCGTTGATCTGGAAGTGCTCGGTGTTCTCGAAGACGTTCTGGATGAAGCGGGGGTCGAGCCCGAACGTGCCTTCCGAGGGCTTCACGAACTCGAACTCCTCGAGGATGGTGCGGGCCATGTTGTTGTCCACCCCGCTGTCGGCGCGTCCGGAATAGATCAGGGCCTTCTGGAGGAGCGTCAGATTCGGGTTCTGCTTCGACTCGTAGAGGCGAGTCATGGTCGCGACCAGGCTCAGGAACTCGAGCGCGTGGGGCGCGACGTGGCCCAGGTGCTTCTTCTTCGGCGCCCATTTCCGCTGGCCGTTGGAGTAGGTGAAGGCGTAGATCTTCTCCTCGTCCTTGAAATGCACCGAGAGCGGCATCTCGATGAACGTCGTCCGGGACCGGAGGGCCTCGAAGGTCTCGTTGGCCATGAACATGTTGTACTCGTGGAAGTTGGTATGGCCGATGATGACGCCGTTGAAAGGGATGGGAGGCTGCCCCTCGGGCTTGAAGAACCGGTCCTGGGTCGCGAACAGGAGCTCGTAGAGGAACCGGTCCGATAGCTTGAGGATCTCGTGGATCTCGACGAAGCCGTTCGCCCCGGCGCAGAGCTCCCCCTTGTAGTCGTGGACCAGGGGATGGGACTCGCTTCCGAACCGCGGGAGAAGGCTGTAGTCGAGGTTCCCCACGAGCGAGCCCGCCTCCTGGCTCTTCTCGTCGCGGGGGGTGTAGGAGCCGATGCCGGTCTTGGTGCGCGCGTCGTAGACCATGCGCTTCACCTTGAGGTAGGGGAGGAGCTCGGCGAAATCGAGGCCCTTGGCGGTCATGAACTCCCGGAGCACGAAGTCGGTGTAGGGGGAGATCAGGCCGTCGATCTGCATCCGGAACTCGCCGTCGTAGTGAGGGTGGCGCCGGAGGAAGTCCTGCACCCCCTCGCGCTCGACCAGCTCCGAGAGCTTCTCGACGAACGGCGCCCGGAGAGGAGGCGGAATCACCTGGAGGGGACGCTCGAAGATCGGGGCCTGGAGATAGTAAATCCCCTTCTCCTCGAAGAGCGCCTTCTCTCTCAGTCGCTCGTCGACGGTCGGCAGCAGCAAGGTGTAGGTCTTCCCCTCGTCCGAGCGCGAGTAGTGGTTGAGCGCGGTCTTGATGCCGTCCATGGAGCGCGATTTCGCCGCGCCCGGCGGGCCGAGGAGGATCCAGAGGCGCTTCGAGGCCTCGAGGCCCCGGCTGGCGTTGTCGATCTTCTCGATCAGGTTCTCCTTGGCCTTCTGCTGGCCGAAGACCACGTACGTTCCCACGAGCCCCGGGTCCTCGAAGAAGGCGTAGCGATGCCGGAGGGGCTTGCCCGGCACGATGGTCCTCTCGACGCCGCTCGAAAGCAGCATGTCGTGGAGGAGCTGGAACGTGTTCCGGGTGATCCATGGCTCCCGCTTCACCAGGTCCAGGTACGCGGTGAAGGTGACGACTTCCTCCTCCGTGCCGCGGAAAGACGAGTTCTCCAGAATCTCGGTCAGGGCCCTTAGCATCGGTCTCCTCCAGGTGGGGAAGGGAGGGCGGACTCCGACCGCGCGTATCGTACGGTCCGTGGCGAGTCGTTCCGCCTACACTGGTCCGCGCCCATAAGAGCTGTCGCTCCTTACGCGTTCAGTTGGTTAGCTTTGCGCTACTACGATAATTGTAGCGCATCGAAACGAATCGGGACAACAACAGCAGAGGAAGGCAGGGAGGAGGGGAATCAACGCAAAGACGCCAAGACGCGAAGAAGAAAACCCCTCCGGTCTTCTTTGCGTCCTTGCGCCTTCGCGTCTTCGCGTTTGATTCCGGTCTTCCCTCTCTCGAGTTGTGCTAGAAGCTTCCGCTCACCCCTTTGAATCCGCGCATCGCCTGCTTCATACCCCAGAAGACCACGCGGCGGGTGTTGTAGCAGAAGCCGAGGATGTAGTTGCAGGTCGAAAGGCAGTGCCTGGTGCACTCCTTCTTCATATCGTCGAGCTGCTGGTGCTCGAACTTGTGGTTTCCCACCGTGCCCCAGTCATGGGTCGCGGAGTACATCGGGAAGCAGGGCGCGAGCGTTCCGTCGACCCGGATGATGAGCATGTTGTGGCCCGCCCGGCAGTTCCACCGGGTCTTCACCTCGCCCCGCATGAGGTTCTTCATCTCGTGCAGGTGGGAGAGCGGGTTCACCACGCGCTGTCCGCCCTTGTGGCGCTCGATGATCCAGTCGAGGAGATCGTCCACCTTCTCGTGGTCCTGCGGCCTGAGGTAGGTCTGGTTCTCCTCGTAGTGCTGGAAGTGCCCCTGCTCGATCATGGGCGACTCGTTGATGTGGAAGTCGATGGCGATGTTCCGGTCGAGCGCGAGCTCCGTCAGCGCCCGGACGTCGTCCATGTTGTTGCGGCAGATGTTGGTGTTGATGGCGACGGTGTAGCCGTAGCGCCTCTGGGACTTCAGCAGGTACTCGAAGTGACTCCGGATCGGAGCCAGGGCCTTCGGAAGCGAGGGCTTCACGTCCATGGAGTCGATTGCGATGTTCACCGTCGCGAGGCCCGCGTCCCCGAGCCGGTCGATGACCTCCGGCCGCATGAGCCTCCCGTTGGTCGGCAGATAGACGAAGAAGCCTTTCCTGGCCGCGTAGTCCGTGACCTTGTGCACGAAATCGGGACGAAGCAGGGGCTCGCCGCCCATGAGCGCGAGCACCCGGTTTCCGAGCGACTCGAGCCAGTCCACCGAGCGCCGCGCCATCTCCTCGGTCATTCCCTTCACCGCGTTGTCGTACGCCCAGCAGTAGTGGCAGTCGAGGTTGCACTTGTAGTCGGTGAAGAGGTACGCGATGATCGGGCGCAGCTCGTTGCGGTTCTTCAGGGACCGTGACGCGAAGTACGGCTTGGCCCAGGCGTCCCAGGTGCGCCGGGCGTTGATCCTCTGATACTGGACGAGCGACGGCTCGTCGTCGGAGTAGGCCCTCCGCGGATACACCGGCATCGGAAGGCCGGTCCCGCCCCCGCCCACCGGTCTGGGAAGGGGGGATATCGGGTGACCGTTGCCGGGGGTGCTTTCCACCAGCACTTCGTGGAGCTTTACGTCGATCCGGTAGGGCGCCGCCGTCGGCTTCGAGCTGCGATCCGGGGTTGGGTCCATGACCTCAGGCATCTCCTCCTCCTTTCGTTCCCGCCACGGAGAATGACCTGTGTTCGAGTTGGTGATGTCAGTCTAGACCGCGGGTCGCAAAAATCAAGGAAAGGACGAGATTTTCGGAAGGAGAAGAACGGTTTTCTCCCGCCGGGTCGAGGCGCCGTGGCGTGCCAGGCCGGGCTCCGCTTTTGCTAGGATGGCCCGTCATGCACCCCCTCGCCGGAAAGCCGGTCCCGCCGGAGATGCTCACGAACGTCGCCAGGCTCGTGACCGCCTACTACGCGGAGACCCCGGACCCGGAGAACGCCGCCGAACGCGTCGCCTTCGGCACCTCCGGGCACCGCGGCTCGGCCTTTCTTCGCAGCTTCAACGAGGCCCACGTGCTCGCGACGGCGCAGGCGATCTGCGACTATCGCGCCGCCCACGGTCCGGACGGACCTCTCTTTCTCGGTGTCGACACCCACGCTCTCTCCGAGCCGGCGCGGGCGACGACGCTCGAGGTTCTGGCTGGAAACGGCATCGAGACCCTGATCGACTCGAAAGAAGGCTACACTCCGACCCCGGTCGTCTCCCACGCGATTCTCACCCATAACCGCGGAAGACGCCGCGCTCTCGCCGACGGCATCGTCCTGACCCCGTCGCACAACCCGCCGGAGGACGGCGGCTTCAAGTACAACCCGACGAACGGCGGCCCCGCGGACACCGACGTGACGAGCTGGGTGGAGGAGCGCGCCAACCGAATCCTCACCGAGGGGCTCGGATCGGTGAAGCGGGTGCCGTATTCGCGGGCCCTCGCCGCCCCCACCACCCACCGGCACGATTTCGCCTCCGCGTACGTCTCCGACCTCGCCTCCGTCCTGGACATGGACAAGCTCCGGGGAATCCGCATCGGCGTAGACCCGCTCGGCGGCGCGGGAGTCTTCTACTGGGGGCCGATCGCCGAGAGGTACGGCCTCGACCTCGAGGTCGTGAACCCGCTGGTGGACCCCACGTTCCGGTTCATGACGCTCGACTGGGACGGCAAGATCCGCATGGACTGCTCCTCTCCCCACGCGATGGCGCCTCTCATCGAGCTCCGCAGCCGCTTCGACGTCGCCTTCGCCAACGACACCGACAACGATCGCCACGGCATCGTCACCCCGAGCTCCGGGCTTCTGAACCCCAACCACTATCTCGCCGCGGCCATCGACTATCTGTTCCGCCATCGTCCCGGCTGGCGGGCCGATGCCGCCGTGGGAAAGACGATCGTGACCAGCAGCATCGTCGATCGCGTCGCCCGGAAGCTCGGAAGGCGCCTGGTGGAAGTCCCCGTCGGCTTCAAGTGGTTCGTCGCCGGGCTCCTCGACGGCTCGCTCGGATTCGGAGGAGAGGAGAGCGCGGGCGCTTCGCTCTTGAGACGGGACGGAACGGTCTGGACCACGGACAAGGACGGCATCGTGCTCGGGCTCCTCGCGGCCGAGATCCTGGGCGCGACCGGCCGGGATCCCGGCGATCTCTATCGCCGGCTGACCGACGAGCTCGGAAGCCCGGTCTACGAGCGCATCGACCGAAAGGCGACCCGCGAGCAGAAGGCGCTCCTCAAGAAGCTCGGGGCTTCTCAGGTCACGACCGCGGAGCTCGCGGGGGATCCGATCCGCGAGATGGCGACGGAAGCCCCGGGAAACGGCGCTTCCATCGGCGGCCTCAAGGTCTCGACCGACTACGGATGGTTCGCCGCCCGCCCCTCGGGAACCGAAGAGGTGTACAAGCTCTACGCCGAGAGCTTCCGCGACCGGGCGCACCTGGTTCGCATCCAGACCGAAGCGGCGAGCCTCATCGAGCGGGTATTCGAGAAGTCGAGAAACGAAGTGTGAGCCTCCTCCCCCTAGAGCCCCGGATCCAGCACTATGCGTGGGGGGACACCCGGTTCATCCCTTCTCTTCTCGGGCGGGAGAACCGCGAAGCGATCCCGTTCGCCGAGCTGTGGATGGGCGCTCACACCGACCTGCCCTCGAAGGTGGGAGCCGATACGCTGAAAGATCGGATCGACGAGGACCCGGAAGCGATTCTCGGACCGGAGGTCGCCCGCGAGTTCCGGGGCGAGCTTCCCTTCCTTATTAAGGTTCTCTCCGCGGCGATTCCGCTGTCGCTCCAGGCGCACCCTTCGGAAGAGCAGGCCCGGGTGGGATTCCGTCGCGAGAATCGGGCGGGCATCCCGCTCGGAGCTCCGAACCGCAGCTACCGGGATCCTCAGGGCAAGCCAGAGCTTCTCGCGGCGCTCACCGACTTCTACGCGTTCGTGGGTTTTCGCCCTCTCGAGGAGATCGCGACCACGCTCGAGGAAGTGCCCGAGCTTCACCGACTCGCCGCGGGCTTCGAGCTCAGCGAGCAGGCTCTCCGCGATCTCTACCGGCGAGTCTTAGCACTACCCCAGACCGAGCTCGACGAGATCCTGGAGCCCATCCTGGTCCGCCTGAGGCGTCGGAGCTTCGACCGGGAGCGGCGCGAGTTCTGGATGGTGCGCTGCGACGACGTCTTCGCCCAAGGGGCCAAAGGGGCTCGACACGACCGGGGCCTGCTCTCGCTTCTTTTCTTGAACCTGGTTCACCTGAGGCCGGGAGAGGCGGTGTTCCTCGAGCCCGGTGTCCTGCACTCCTATCTCGAGGGTTCGGGCGTCGAGATCATGGCCAGCTCGAACAACGTGCTCCGCGGCGGCCTGACGGAGAAACACGTCGACGTCGAGGAGCTCTCGAATATCGTGAGCTTCAACGGGAGAGCGCCGGCCATACTCCGCCCCTTCTCCGGTCGGGAAGGCGAGCGCATCTACCCTTCCCCCGCGAAAGAGTTCCAGCTCGGAGTGATCGACGTCGGGTCCGCGCGCTCTTACCAGGGCGAGGAGGCTTACGGCGCCGAGATCCTGCTCGCGCTCGATGCAGAAGCCGATCTCGAGGTCTCGACCGCCGATGGTTCCCGGAAGCTGCGCCGGGGTTCTTGCCTCCTGGTGACCCACGGCACGACCTACGGGATAGCGGGTCGCGGCACGGTCTGGCGGGCCGCGGTTCCCGACCGGAGGCCGCGCTTCCGCGGGCGGCGTCCGGGCGAGCTCGCGTTCGGGACGAGCGGATTGCGCGGGCTCGTCTCCGAGATGACCGACCTCGAGGTCTACGTCAATACCCGGGGGTTCCTCGAGTACCTTCTGGACCGGCGTGAGATCTATCGCGGCGACCCGGTTTCCGCCGCGGGAGACCTCAGGCCGTCCACGGAGAGGATCCTCGGCGCGGTCGCCCGGGCGGTCACCGACGCGGGATTCCGCCTGGACTACCTCGGAAGGATACCGACTCCCGCGCTCACCTGGAGCGCTCTTTCGCAGAGACGCGCGTCTGTCATGGTCACGGGAAGCCACATTCCGTTCGACCGCAACGGCGTCAAGTTCGCCCGCCCGACGGGTGAGGTGATGAAAGTGGACGAGGCCGGAATCCTGGCGGCGGTCGCCGGCGTCCGCGCCTGGGAGTACGCGCGCAAGGGCCTGGAGTCCCCCTTCGCGGACGACGGCATGCTCCTTCCGGAGCGGGCGCGCTCTCTCCCCGAGGCCTCGGCGGCGGGGAGCGAAAGCTACGTCCGCCGGTACCTGGACTTCTTTCCCGAAGACGGACTCTCCGGCAAGAGAGTCGTGGTGTATCAGCACTCCGCCGTGGGCCGGGATCTCCTGGTGGGGATCCTGAGGAGCCTCGGGGCTGACGTCCTTCCGATGGAGCGCTCCGACTCCTTCATCCCCATCGATACCGAAGACATCAGCGACGAGAGGCTGCGGGACCTGGAGCGCCTTCTGTCGGTGGCCCGGGACACGATCGGCGGGATCGACGCCATCGTCTCGACCGACGGCGACAGCGACCGGCCGCTCGTCGTCGGAATCGAGCCCGACGGCAAGGTGGGTTTCTTCGGCGGCGATCTGCTGGGAATCCTCGTCGCCGACTACCTCCGCGCCGACGCCGTCGTCGTCCCGGTGAGCGCGAACGACGCCGTCGATCTCTGGTTCGGCCCCCGCGGCGTTCCCGTTAAGAAGACCCGCATCGGATCGCCTTACGTGATCGAAGGCATGGAAGAGTATCTCGCTCGCGGAGGGTTCCGCCGCATCGTGGGGTTCGAAGCCAACGGCGGCTTTCTCACCGGGTCGGATCTGGAGCGGGACGGTCAGTGGCTCGCCGCTCTCCCTACGAGAGACGCCGTCCTCCCGATTCTCGCGGTGCTGCACCTCTCGGCGGAGAGGAACCGCTCCCTTCCGGAGCTCTTCGCCGAGCTTCCGCCCCGGTTCGGAAAGGCGGGCCTCATCGACGGGTTTTCCGCGCGCGCGAGTCGCGCGCTCCTCGGGAGGTTCTCCTCGGAGGAGGCGGCCCGGGAGCTGTCGTCGTTCTTCACGCCGGCGCTCGGATTCGGCGGGATCCTGCGCTCGGACGCGACCGACGGGATCCGTCTGTATTTCGAGGGCGGCGACATCGCCCACATCCGGCCCTCGGGCAACGCCCCGCAGCTTCGGATCTACGCGGTAGCGAACACCCAGGAGCGGGCGAACGAGATCGTGAAGCTGGCGCTGGCCGAGCCGGACGGCATTCTCAGAAGGCTGGAACGGGGCTCGGTGCTAAAATAAAAGGATGCGCTTTCGAACAAAGCAGATTCACGCCGGCGTCGAGCCCGACCCGACCACCGGATCCATCCTCACCCCGATCTACCAGACCACGACGTACGTCCAGGAGTCTGTCGACCGCTATCTCTCGAAGGGCTATTCCTACTCCCGCTCGGGAAACCCGACGGTACGCGCCCTCGAGAAGAAGATCACGGAGCTCGAAGGCGGCGCGGACACCGCCTGCTTCGCCACCGGAATGGCGGCGATCCAGGCGGTCCTGATGACGCTTCTGAACGCGGGCGACCACGCCGTGGTCTCGGACGTCGCCTACGGCGGAACCTACCGCATCTGCACCAAAGTCTTCAGCCGTTTCGGCGTCGACTTCACGTTCGCCGACACCTCGAAGCCGGAGGACGTGAAGAAGAGTCTCCGGGCCAACACCCGGCTGGTGCTCACCGAGACCCCGGCGAACCCCACGCTGAAGCTCACCGACATCGCCGCCGTCTCGGAAATCGCGCGGGGTCGCGGAATCCCTCACGCCGTCGACAACACCTTTCTCACCCCCTACTACCAGCGCCCGCTCGAGCTCGGAGCGGATTTGAGCGTCCACAGCACCACCAAATACTTCGATGGCCACAACGCGACCGTGGGCGGATCGGTCACCAGCCGGAGCGCCGAGATCGCGGAGAAGATTCGATTCATCCAGAACGCCTGCGGCATCATCCTCTCGCCCCAGGTCGCCTGGCTCACCCTCCAGGGGGCGAAGACGCTCTCGGTCCGCATGGACGCGCAGTCGGCGAACGCTCTCGCGATCGCGAAATTCCTCGAGTCGCATCCCAAGGTCGATCGGGTCTGCTACCCGGGACTCCCGTCCCACCCGCAGCACGACCTGGCGAAGAGGCAGGCTTCCGGCTTCGGGGCGATGGTCTGGTTCGAGGTCCGGGGCGGGGTCGCGGCGGGAAAGAAGATCATGGACTCCCTCCGCCTCTGGAGCCTCGCCGAGAACCTGGGCTCGGTGGAGTCGCTGGTGACCCATCCCGTCACCATGACCCACGCCGACGTCGAGGAAGCCGAGCGCAAGCGGGTCGGGATCACCGACGGCCTGGTGCGGCTCTCGGTGGGTCTCGAGGATGGAGAGGATCTGATCGAGGACCTGAAGCAGGCTCTCGAAAAAGTCTGAGCCGTCGTCCCTCGTCCGAGCACTCCCCCCCGGGCTTAGTGTTCGATCGCGCCTCCGTTTGTTAGACTGATTTCAGTCTCCAATCCAAAACCGAACCTCGAGAAAAACCATAGGAGGGATCCATGGGTATTTTGGCGATGGGTTTGTTCGTCGTCGGGATCGTCGTCATGACCGGCGCGGGTTTGTGGCTTCTGGCAAAAGCCTTCCAGACCAGCGTTCTCTGGGGTCTGGGCTACATTTTCGTCCCCTTCGTCAGCATAATCTTCGTCATCCTCCATTGGCCGGACACGAAGAAACCCTTCCTCTATCTGTTGGCGGGACTTCTCGTCTTCGTCGTGGGCGCGGTCTTCGGCGGCGTCGGCGCCGAGCTGACACCGACCTGACGGCCCGGTTCCCGGGTGAGGTCTCGCGACATTTCGAGGCTAGAACTCGACCGAGAAGGAAACGCCCTTACGATCGGGAGAGAGAATCGGGGACCATCGAACCTTTAGCGAAGGCTCCCTCGCGGGGACGGAATAGATGGGCTGCCGCGACTTCGTTCGACTATCGATCAGAGCCCCTGCCGCCGCAAAAATCCCGCCCCAGAAGACCGTCGTATAACCCGCAAAAGCCCGGACTTCCGAATCGCCGAAAGCCAGAGCCAGGAGCCCGGGGGTGGCTCCGACGGCGAGTCCGATGAGAGCTCCATCCTTGCGCGAGTCCCCTACCTCGACTTCGATCCGACGCGCGTCGGCCTCTCCCACGGTGAACGGACCGTCGAGCTTCCTTCCGCTGGTGCCCTTGGGATCGTCGAAGAGGCGCTCCGGCTTCTCGAGGATGAGCGCGGGTGTTTCCCGGGAGAATCGCTGGATCCTCCCCTTGATGACGCGTCCCGAGTTGTCGGTGACGTAAATCGTCTCGCCCACCTTCAGCCGATCTCCAAGCTCGATGAAGGTGCCGACCACCTCCCTTTCGCGGGTTTGCTCGTCCTCGGCCGCCATCGCCGCTACCCCCACCAGAAACGATGCCAGCGCGAACGAGGCCGAACGAATGGAAACATGAGTCACGGCCCACCTCCCTGTGTCCTGAGGCCGCCTGCATCGGCGTACCCGCGGCAAGCGCCCGTTTCTTCATGGTACTTTACCGCTATCCCTCTGGAGGTTACTCCCCTCGAAGGGTCCTCACCGGGTCGACTCGCGCCGCGCGCAGCGTGGGAACTAGGGCGGCCGCGAGCGCGGTGACGCCGAGAATCGCGATGACGCTCACGAAGGTCGCGGGATCCGAAGGCTCGATGCGGAACAGCAGACTCCGGAGCCCCTGGCTCAGGAAGAAGGCGCCGACGGCGCCGACGGCGAGGCCCCAGAAGACCGGTTGCATGCTCTCGACCACGAGCATCCGCACCACATCCTTCACCCTCGCGCCGAGCGCCATCCGGATTCCGATCTCGCGCTCGCGCTGAGCCACGGAGAGGCCCATGACCGCGTAGACGCCGAGAGCGGCGAGGCCGAGCGCGACCAGCGCGAACAGCCCGAGGAGGCGCGCGCGAAACCGCTCCTCGCTCACCGATCCCTCGAGGACCTCGCTCAGGCTGCGCACGGAGTAGAGGGGGATCTCCGGATCCATCGCCTTTAGCTCCCTCGAGATTTCAGGGGCCAGGGCCTCGGCTCCCGCGGACGTTCGCACCACGAGCGTCATGGTGTGAAACGAGGGCTCCTGGGGCTGAGGGGTGTAGAACGTCGGGACGGTCTCCTCGTCCAGATCCAGATGCTTCACGTCGGAGACGATCCCCACGATCTCGCGCGAGCCGATTCCGCCCACGTCGAGCTTTCCCTCGTCGGGAATGCCGCGGTTGTAGGTGATGCGCGCCCCCAGAGGATCCTCGCCGGGCCAGAACTTCGCGGCCATCGATTCGCTTACCACCACCACCCGCGCCGCGCCGGCGGCGTCCCGTTCGTCGAAGAGCCGGCCGCGGAGCAGCGGAATCCCCATGGCCTCGAAGTAACCAGGGCTCACCGAGCGCGCTTCCGCCGCCGGCCGCTCGCCCTGGGGTGCGGGGCGATTCTCGATCTGGAACGCGTCGTTGGAATAGTTGTCGCTCAGAGGGAGGATGTTGGTCCCGCCCACGGCGCGAACCTCCGGAAGCGACCGAATCCTCTCGTAGAGCCCCTCATAGAAGGGGATTTGCTCGCCCTCGTCGTAGCGGACGAGAGGGAGCGAGAGCGACATCGTGAGGACGCGCTCGGCGTGGAAGCCGGGGGCCACCGAGCGAAGCTCCCCGAGACTTCTCACCAGGAGCCCCGCGGCCACGAGAAGCATCAGCGAGAGCGCGACCTCGACTCCGATCAGGATCCGCCGCGCGTCGCTCC
>DAISKN010000092.1:0-14172 GCA_036820975.1 Acidobacteriota bacterium
GATCTCGGCCACGGTCACCTACGACAACCTGACCAAGCGTTACAAATTGACCCGGGAGATAGACGGCAAGATCGACGCCACCGAAGTCGTCGCCGATGCCGAGGCGATGAGACGATTCATGACGACGTTCGAGTCGCTGCGCCTCTTCGATGTCTCCGAGCTGGAGCCCAATGACTCCTACTACGTCCGGGTCAAGGGAGTGATGCGGGAGCGCAATCTCCTGCTCCTGATTCCGTGGGACGTGGGGACCGGGTGGAAGGAGGCCCGATTCGACTACGTTCCCTCGAGCTCATCGAGCCCCTCGAGCCCCTCGAGTCTGTCGCGATGACCTCTCCCGCTCGATCCCCCGAGCTCAAAGAGACCAAGGGGGACAACCTGCGTCTCGTCTCCCTAATCGTTCTCCTGTTGTCGGGAGTGGCTCTCCTCAGCACGTACCTCGTGGGAAAGTCGGCGCAGTTCAAGCCCGACTTCCTCGCCCGGGTCTTCCTCTACGGGTTCACTCTGGTGAACCTGACGATACTCCTGGTCCTGGTGTTCGTCCTCGGACGGAACCTGATCAAGCTGTTCATCGAACGAAAGCGGTCGGTGCGGGGAGCGAAGTTCAAGACCAAGCTGGTCATCGTCTTCATCGGCTTCGCCCTGCTGCCTTCGGCGCTCATCATGCTCGTCGGAAGCAACTTGATCTCGACCGCGGTCGAGCGTTGGTTCTCTCATCCGGTGGAAGCGGTGCTCGTCGGGGCGCAGGACGTCGTCGAGCACTACTACCACGAGAAGCAGGAGAGCGCGACGTTCTACGCCCGCCGTCTCTCCCGGGAGATCGGAGAGGGGGAGCTGCTCACGCCGAAGTACCTCTCGATGCTCGGGCGGAGCATGGAGGCGAGACTCACCCTCTACAGGCTCGACATGATCACCGTCCTCTCCAGCAACCAGGCGCTCTGGACTTCGGCCCGGCCGGGACTTCCCCAGTACAATCCCGATTCCACCATCCGCCTGGCCGAGACCGGTCTCCGCGGCTCGGAGACGCTCCATCAGGACTCCCTGGGCGACGGAACCCTGGTCCAGTACGCGTCGCCCGTCTTCAGCAAGGGAAGCCGCGAAGTCACCGGCGCGGTGGTCGTGTCCTACTTCATCCCCAGGACGATCGCCGCCACCCTCGAGGACGTGAACCAGCAGGCGAACCTGTACCAGCAAGCCGAGGCGCAGAAGGAGCCGATCCAGGATCTCTACCTCTCGTACTACGTGATGGTGTCCCTCCTGCTCCTTCTGGCTTCGACCTGGACCGGTCTCTATCTGGCGAAGCGGATCACCGGGCCGGTAGGCGAGCTCGTGGAAGCGACGGAGAGGGTCATGGCCGGCGACCTCGACCACCCGGTGTCGGGTTCCGCGGTCGACGAGCTCGGTCAGCTGATGGAGTCCTTCAACCGCATGACGGCGAAGCTCAAGCTGAGCCAGGACCGGCTCGAGGCCTCCCGCCTGGATCTCGAGACCAAGAACCTCGAGCTCGATCGCAGGCGGCGCTACATGGAGACGGTGCTGGAGAACATCGCGACCGGAATCGTCTCCTTCGATCGGGAGGGCTTCGTCACCCGCCTCAATCAGAGCGCGGTGAGGCTTCTCGACCTCGACCCCGGCCTCACCGGCAGGCACTATCGGGAGGTCTTCCGCGGAGAAGCGCTCGCACCCTTCCGGCGCCTCCTGGACGCCATGGGAGGCGCGGAACGGCGGCCGGCGTTCGAGGAGGAGCTCGACATCGCGGTGGGCGAACGGGAGCTTCACGTCTCGGTCTACGTCACCACCATCTCGGGCGCCGACGCCGAGCCCTCCGGACTCCTGATGGTCCTCGACGACCTGACCCAGCTCCTGCGGGCCCAGAAGGTGGCGGCCTGGCGCGAGGTGGCGCGTCGGCTGGCACACGAAATCAAGAATCCCCTGACTCCGATCCAGCTCTCGGCGCAGCGCATTCGAAAGCACTATCTCGCGCGCTCGCCCGACCTTTCGCGCGTGGTGGAGGAGGGGACGGGCACCATCATCGAGGAGGTCGATTCGCTGAAGAACCTGGTGGACGAGTTCTCGCAGTTCGCCAGGATGCCTTCGGTCTCGGCGGCGCCGCACGAGCTCAACCCGCTGGTGAGCGGGACGCTGGACCTCTATGACGGACTCTTCTCCGGTCTGACGCTGACGAGGCTGTTCGCCCCCGATATCCCCAAGGTGATGGTCGACCCCGAGCTCATCCGCAGGGTCTTCATCAACGTCATCGACAACGCCATCGAGGCGAACCACGGCGAAGGACAGGTCGTCGTGTCGACGTTCTACGATCGCGATCTTCAGATGGCCCGGGTGGAGGTGGCGGACGACGGTCCCGGAATCGCGCCCGCGGACCGCGACAAGCTGTTCATGCCCTACTATTCGACGAAGCTCCGGGGAAGCGGACTCGGGCTCGCGATCGTCCAGCGCGTCGTGGCCGAGCACCGCGGGCGGATCCGGGTGGAGGAGAACGAGCCGCACGGGGCGCGCTTCGTGATCGAGCTGCCCCTCGAGTCGACGCCGCATCCGGGTCCGGAAGGAGCGCAAAGGCGCAAGGAAGCAAAGACGCAAAGAGTCTGAAGAGTGTAAGAAGGGGGATGGGGAGATAAGGAGACGTGGAGATGAAGAAAAGATCGTCCGATTTATCTCCCCGGCTCCTCCAGTCTCCCTATCCCCCTGCAATTGGGATTTCTTCTATGCCCCTTTGCGTTCTTGCGCCCTTGCGTTCTTTCCCGTTCCTTGGCGCAATCGAGCGAAGTACGAACTAGTGTCCTCGGAAAGAATTCTAGTCGTCGACGACGAAGCCGGAGTGCGGAGCTCGCTCCAGGGGATCCTCGAGGACGAAGGCTACCGGGTCGACACCGTCGAGAGCGCGGAGGCGGCGCTCGCCCGGATCTCGACCGGTCGATACGATCTCGTGCTCCTCGACATCTGGCTCCCGAACATGGACGGGATGGAAGCCCTCGCCCGGATTCGCGAAAGGGATCCCGACGCCGCGGTGATCATGATCTCCGGGCACGGCACTATCGAGAACGCCGTACGGGCGATCCAACTCGGGGCTTACAACTTCGTCGAGAAGCCGCTCTCGCTCGACAAGACCGTCATCGCGGTTTCGAGCGCTTTGAAGCAGCGCCGGCTGGAGCAGGAGAACCGATATCTGCGCGCCCGCGTCGAATCGAAGCAGGTGCTCATCGGGGAGAGCGCCGTGATGCGCGAGCTCCGCAAGCAGATCCGGATGGCCGCCCCCACCCACGGACGCGTGCTCATCTTCGGGGAGAACGGAACGGGTAAGGAGCTCGTGGCGCGCTCGATCCACGCGCAGTCGCTCCGCAAGAACGGAAGCTTCATCGAGGTCAACTGCGCGGCCATTCCCGAGGAGCTCATCGAGAGCGAGCTCTTCGGGCACGTCAAAGGGGCCTTCACCGGGGCGGTGGCCTCCCGGAAAGGGAAGTTCGAGGCCGCCGACGGGGGCACGCTGTTCCTCGACGAGGTCGGGGACATGAGCCTCAAGACCCAGGCGAAGGTGCTCCGGGTGCTTCAGGAGCAGAAGGTCGTCGCCGTGGGAAGCGCCGAGGCCGTGAACGTCGACTGCCGGGTCATCGCGGCGACCAACAAGGACCTCGAGCGCGAGATCGCCGCCGGGAACTTTCGCGACGACCTGTTCTTCCGGTTGAACGTGATCCCCTTCCACATGCCTCCTCTCCGGGACCGGCGCGAGGACATCCCCGCCCTCGTCGATCACTTCATCGAGGATTTCTGCGCCGAGTACGGCAAGAGACCCAAGAAAGCGAGCGCCGAAGCGATGGAGCTCCTGATGGCCTACCAGTGGCCGGGAAACGTGCGCGAGCTCAAGAATGTCATCGAGCGGCTGGTGATCATGGTGGCCTCGGACGAGATCGCCGCGAAGGACCTCCCGCCTCCTCTTCGAAAGGGACGTGAGGAGAGCCCCGATGGTCTCGGGGATTTTCCCTCCCTGGCGAGCGCGCGCGAAGCCTACGAGAAGCAGTACATCCTCAAGAAGCTCAGGGACAACGAGGGGAACGTCTCGCGGACGGCGGAAGCGCTCCAGATAGAGCGCTCTCATCTCTACAGGAAGATGAAGGCGTATGGGATCAAGTAGGAACAGTCATCAGTTATAGTCATCACAGGCCGGCCTCGCGCATGCGTTGCTCGAGGATCCCGGGCGCAGTGTCGAGAGAGAGGCGCTCCACCATTCCTTCGAAGGCCGCGGCTTCGGGGATCAAGCCGACGATTTCGGATCGTGCGACCTCCACACCCAGCCTCGCCGCTTCCCTCTCGACGGCGTCGAAGGCCGCCAGAAGGGATGTCACCCGAAAATCGGTGAGGTTCATCGATACCTGGGCGCGGGGAGGGTCGGATAGCTCGAAGCCGAGGGCCTTCAAATGCGGGAGGCCGCCGCTCGAAGCGCGAATCCGGCGGGCGATGGCCTGGGCGACGGCGCGGTCGGGCGTCCGAAGCTCCACGTTGTAGGCGATGAGAAGGGCACGCACTCCAACGATGACGGCCCCGGCCGTGGGGTGGGGTCGATTGGGACCGAAGTCCGGCACGAGCTCCGAAGCCGCCATCCGCGCTTCGAGCGCCTCGAAACCTCCCCGGCGCAGCCGCGGGAGCCCGCGATTCTCGGACTTCAGGGCCGAATCCGCGTAGAGGAAGACAGGGATTCCGAAGTTGTCGGCGATTTCTCGGCCGACGGCCGTCGCGATCGCCTTCGCGCGCTCGCGCGAGAACCCATCCAGGGGAACCAGGGGCAGCAGGTCTACCGCGCCGATACGGGGGTGGACCCCTCGATGGTGTCTCAGATCGACGTGCGCCATGGCCCGCTCGACGAGGCGCGACGAGGCCTCGAGGACCGAGTCGGGCTCGGCCACGGCCGTCAGGACAGAGCGGTTATGGGAGGCGTCGCTGTGGCGGTCGAGGAGCCAGACGTCGTCCCCGCCGGCGAAGGCCTCTGCGATGTCCTGTAGAGCGGCTCTCGACCGGCCCTCGCTTACGTTCGGAACCAGCTCGAGAAGCCCCATCGATACGGAAACACTACCATTCCCGCACCGATGGCAGTATATTTTACGAGGAGCTCGTCCCCGGGCCTCAGGCCCGAGCGGACGCAAAACTTGGACCGACGAGAGACCGACTTAAAAACGAGCGAGCTCGTCGTTCGCGACGAGGACAACCCCGAGGTACCTCCGAAATCCTTCGAGCTCCTCCGCCAGGGCGATAACCTCTACTCTCGCGGGCTGTACCACCAGGCGATTCACGTCTGGACGCGGATCCTGTTCCTCGACCGAGGCAACGCGGAAGCCCGCGTCCGCATCGAGAAAGCCAAGGAGGCGGTTGCCGAGCGGGAGCGGCGGCTCGACGCCGAGATCGCCGAAGCGCGGGGGCTGTTCGATGGGGGAGAGATCGAAGGAGCGCGCGAGAGGGTTCGTTCGGTGCTCGCGGCCGACGCCGGCCACGGGGACGCCGTGCAGCTCGCCGCGTCGATCGAGGCCGTCGACCGCAGGAACGAGCCTCCCCGGGAGGCCGCGGCCGAGCTCGAGCCTCTGCCGCAGCAGAAAACCTTCCCGCCGCAGGGCATGGACCTGCCTCCGGCGCCAACCCAGGGCGTGGTGATCCGGGTACCGAAGAGCCCGCGGCCGTCCTCCGGTCGAGCCGAGTCGCCGGCAACGTCCCGCGTCCAGATGGCCGCGTTTCTCCTCGGAGTGCTCCTGCTGTTTGCCGTCTCCGCTTTCTACCTCAGGGAGAACTGGGACGCGATCGTGAGCGACGGAGCCTACGGGAATCCCGCCCTCGCTCCCGCCGCCCTTCCCGACCGGCTTGCCGCGAACGTGCCCGATCTGTCCCAGCTCCGCTACTACAGCGGGGAACGGCTGTTCGCTCAGGGCCGTTACCGCGAAGCGCTGGCCGAGCTTCGTCGGGTAGACCGCGACTCGACGGTCGTGGCCGAAGCCCGAAGTCTCATCCTCAGGATCGAGGACCGCCTGTTGCGGGGGGCGAGCGGACCGGAGCCCGCAATCGATGCCGCGAGGTGACGATGTGACCTGTGCGTCGTGCGGAACGGCGATTCCGGCGACGGCCTCGATCTGCCAGGCCTGCGGAGCCCGCCGCGACCCGGGGCACTGGCGCGACCAGGTGCGCGACACGGTCGCGCGCCACATGGAGAAGAAGCGATTGCAGCAGGAGAAACGGGACGACGACGCGAGGCAGCTCTCGATCTTTCCCGAAGAAGTCCTCGAGAATCCGGACGAGCGCGAGCTCCGGGAGCGCCGCGCCGCGATTCGCGCGCGCGTGCAGGAGCGCGTCTCCAAGCGGCCCGGTTCCGCCCGTCCGATTCGGGAGGGCGGCCGGTCGATCGACCCGGGCGAGATCCCGCTCGGCCGATCGAAAGGTCTCGCAACGGCGAGAGAGCTCGCGCGGGAGCCCGACGTGGAGCCCGCCGATCCCAGGACCGATCGGTTCGTGCCGCTCGCCGAGCCCGTCGATTTCGAGATGCCGATCGCCCCGGCCGAGCTCGAGGAGGCGCCGGAGCCGGTCCTCGCGTTCGGAATGGCTTCCGCGTCGGAGCGAATCCTCTCCGGTCTCATCGACCTCGTTTTCGTCGGTCTCATCCAGCTCACGCTCTTCTACCTCACGACGCACCTCGTGGCACAGCGCGTCGGCGCCCTTCCAAGTTCGGCCCTCGTGGCCATGGGCCTGGTGGGAGCGGTCATGGCCGCGGGCTACTTCCTCTTCTTCTGGAGTCTGTCGGGCCAGACGCTCGGCAAGCTCCTCACCGGCGCCCGGGTGGTGGATCGACGGGGAGGCGCCCTCGGCTTCGGACGCGCCGCGCTGAGGCTCACGGCGACTCTCGTGGCCGCGCTTCCGCTGGGCGCGGGGTTCATCGGGCTCTGGACCGATCCCGAGCGGCGCGGCTGGCACGATCGCATCGCGGGCACGAAAGTCATCCGCGGCTAGCGGTCTACGGTTGGATCGTCTCTTCCTTCGGGCTCTCGTCGAAGAGCTCCAGCCCGGAATCGTCGGCCGGCGCATCCGCGCGGCGCTCCTGGACCGCGGCTCCGGCCTTCTTTTCCTCGCGCTCGGCCCGCCGGGGCCGGCGACCCTGGTGGTCAGCTTCCTCCGGGAGGCCCCGGGGGCGTACCTGCATCCTGCCTCCCGGGGACCGGACGAGGGCATCGTCACCCCCGGTCTCAAGAAGATAGTGGGCTCCCGGATCGGGGCGATGGCGATCGCGGATCTCGATCGCATCATCACCCTTTCGATCGAAGGCACGCGCCTCAGCGGCAGGGCGACGGCTTTCCGGCTGATACTCGAGGCGCTCGGAGTCCGCGCCGATCTCTATCTCGTCGATTCGGAATCCTCGGGAGTGGTGGAAGCCCTCTCCTCCTCTCGTGCCCGGCTCGGCGCCGGCGAGCGTTACCAGGCACCGCCGCTTCCACCCGGGGCCGGCCCCCTCGCCGCGGATGCGGCCGAGGTCGAAGAGCGGCTGGGACGGGCATTGGCGGGGGGAGGGATGAAGCGGCGAGCCGCCCTTCTCGCCGCGACCGGGGCGACGCCGCTCCTGGTCCGGGAAATCGAGTGGCTCGCGGATCGCCACGGAACGACGGCGGGCGATGCCTTCGTGAAGGTGCGGTCGCGACTCGAGGAGAAGCGTCCGTTTCTGTATGTTCCTCGCTCGTCCTCTCCCGGCGGTCACTCTCTTCTTTCGCCGCTCGAGCTCGTGAGCGAGAGCGAGCTCGCACCCAGGGCGCAGGCGACCTTTTCTGAGGCGTTGGCCGAAGCGGTCACTTTCGAGTCCGAAGCCCGGAAGCTCTCGGCTCTGACCGCGCGACTCGAGAGCGCCGTCAAGAAGCGCCTCGACCGCGTCCGGCGGCTCGAGGAGAAGCTCCGGGCGGATCAGGCGTCGCTCGAAGAACCGAGCGCGCTCCGGCGCCGCGGCGAGCTCCTGCTCGCCGGTCTAACGCGCGCTCGAAAGACCGGCGACGGCCGCGCGGTCGTTCTTCCGGACCTGTTCGATCCGGCGGAAAAGGAGATCGAGATCGAAATCGATCCCCGGCTCTCGCTTCCGAAGAACGCCGAGCGGTTGTTCGTCCGGGCTCGGAAGGCGGAGCGCGCGGGCGTCGAGCTGGCGAAGAGACTCGAGGCGGTGGGGAAGGATGTCGCATTCTGGGAAGGCTTCGAGTGCGATCTCCGGGACGCCGCCAGCGTGGTCGAGCTTCTGGCTCTCGAGCGCGAGGCGGAAGAGGAGGGACTTTCGTTTCCTCCGTCGGGTAAGCCGCGGAAGAAGCGCCGCGCGGAAACGCCCGGTCCCCGCACCTTCGTCTCGCACCGGGGGAGCTCCATCCTCGTGGGGCGCTCCGGCCGCTCGAACGACGAGCTGACGTTCGACGTGGCCGGACCCCAGGACCTGTGGTTTCACGCGTCGGGGATTCCCGGAGCCCACGTGGTGCTTCGCGCCCGCTCCGGTGAGACCGCGGACGAACGGGAGATCCGGGAGGCGGCGCAGATCGCGGCCTACTTCAGCAGAGCGAGGGAGGCCACCGCCGTCGACGTGATCGTGACCGAGAGACGACACGTGAGCCGGATCAAAGGCGCTCCGCGGGGGTTCGTGAGGCTGGCCCCGGGCGAAACCAGGACGCTGCGGGTGGCGCCGCGGCGGCCCGGGGACGCCGAGGGGAGAGGTTGATAACAGCATAGAATGGTCGGTATGAAGGCGGAGATTCTCGCGGTCGGCGAGGAGCTTCTGGCACCGGGCCGCGTCGAGACCAACTCCCTGTATCTGACCGAAAAGCTCGCGGCGATCGGCGTTCCCGTCGGGTTTCGCGGCATCGTGGGGGACGAAGAGCGAGCCATCGCGGCCGCCATCGGCAACGCCCTCGAACGATCCGATCTGTTGCTGGTCTCCGGAGGGCTCGGACCCACGGACGACGATCGCACGCGGGAAGCCGCCTGCCGCGCGCTCCGTATCTCGATGCACCTCGACGATGGCATTCTCGAAGGACTGCGGCAGCGATTCGCGAAGCGCGGAATCGAGATGCCCGAGGTCAACCGGAAACAGGCCATGGTGCCCGAGGGCGCCTCGGTCCTCGAGAACCGGCGGGGAACCGCGCCCGGGCTCTTCATCGCGGCTCCTGACCGAAGAATCGTGGTGCTTCTCCCCGGACCTCCCCGCGAGCTCGAGCCGATGTTCGAAGCGCAGGTCCTTCCGCGGCTTAAGGGAGCGGCGGGAGGAGAGTTCTATCGCACCCGGAAGCTCTGGGTCGCCGGCCTTCCCGAGTCGTCGGTGGAGCAGGAGATCGTGTCGACCTATCGAGATTACGAGAATCCGCTCACCACCATCCTCGCGTCGCCCGGGCAGGTGGAGATTCGGCTTACGGCCCGGGAGCGAAGCGCCGAGGCGGCGGACGCCCTGAACGACGAGCTTCTCGAGAAGCTTCGGGCGATTCTGGGGGAGAACGTGTTCTCGGAGCGGGAAGAAGCCCTCGAGGCCGTCGTGGGATCGCTCCTGCTTGCGGCGGGCATGCGCATCGCGGTCGCCGAGTCCATCACCGGCGGCCTCATCGCGCACCGCATCACCCAGGTCCCGGGCGCGAGCCGATACTTCGACACCGGCTTCGTCACCTACAGCAACGAGATCAAGACCGCGCTCCTCGGAGTCCCGCCCGATCTGTTTCGAAGGGTTGGCGCGGTGAGCGAGGAAGTGGCTCTCGCCATGGCGCGAGGCGCGTTGGAGCGCGCGCCGGCCGACATCGCGGTGTCGGTCACGGGAATCGCGGGGCCGACGGGCGGAAGCGAAGAAAAACCCGTGGGGCTGGTCTACATCGGGCTCGCGACCCGAGAATCGGCCCGCGCCGAAAGGCGCCAGTTCCCCGGTGAGCGCCGGCAGGTGAAACGCTGGACGGCGCAGAGCGCGCTCGACCTGGTGCGGCGCGAGCTCCTTCGCCTTTCGAGAGAGCGGACGAGGAGCTCATCGACAACACCATCCATTTGAAGAAACAAGAAGAGAACAAACGCAAAGGCGCAAAGACGCAAAGGCGCAAAGGAAGAAAATCCAAGACAAAGGGGAGAGGGAGATTGGGGAGATGATGGAGATAAGTCCATCCGGGAGTCTTCGATTCATCTCCTTATCCCCCCGGTCTCCCCATCCCCCTTGTATTTCTTCTTTGCGTCCTTGCGCCTTTGCGTCTTTGCGTTCCTCCGGATTGATTGATGCGCGTCTTTCTCGCCGTTGACCTCGATTCCGAGGTACGCGGAAGGCTCGCGGAGCTCGAGCGCGAGCTTCGGCCTCTCGCCCGGCGCGCCCGATGGGTCCGGCCGGAAGCAATGCATCTGACCCTCCGCTTTTTCGGGGAGGTGCCTGCCGAAAGTGTCGAGACCCTCGGCGCGCGCCTTTCGGAAGCGTTCGCCGGGCTTTCGGCATTCGACCTCGATATGCGCGGATGCGGGGTCTTTCCGGAACGAGGAAACCCCCGCGTCCTCTGGGTGGGAGCTCCGGACGCGCCAGGAGCGTTGTTCGAGCTGCAATCGCGGGCGGAAGCGGCCGCTCGCGCCCTCGGGCTCGCTCCCGAAAAGCGGCGCTTCGAGCCCCATCTCACCATCGCGCGGTTTCACGGGCCGGAGAGAGGGATCGAGTCCATCCTGAGCTCGTGCCGCGCGCGGGATTTCGGGCGAACCCCGGTCGAAGAGGCGGTGCTCTTCGAAAGCCGTCTGTCGCCCGCGGGGTCGAGCTATCTGAGGCTCCGGGTCTACCCCTTGAGCCCGACGTGATAATGGGCGGAAAGGCTGGTATAATATTGTGTTACAGGATTCTACCCTCTAACCTCTAATGTTCGAGCTGGCGTTTCTGGAGGACGGGAGCGAGCATATCGTTCCTGTCCGCCCCGAGGGCATCGTTCTCGGCCGCTCGCCGGAGTGCGATGTCGTCATCAAGGACTTCGGCGTGTCCCGCCGCCACGCCGAGGTGTTGATCGACGGAGAGGATTGCCGTCTCGTCGACCTGAAGAGCAAGAACGGCACGCAGGTGAACGGCGTCCGGGTGCTCGAGGTCATCCTCAACGACGGCGATCAGATCCTGCTCGGCAAGTTCCAGCTGCAGTTCCGCAAGACCCTCGAGGAACAGGTGGTTCTCGACGAGGAGAAGCCCATGCTCGAGGAAGCGGGAACGGTCATCCGCAGCGTGGGGGAGCTGTCGAAGTATTTCCTGGAAGAGAAGCAGCCTACCGAGACGAAGCAGCGCCGCCCGGTGCCGGTCCCGGGAAAAGCCCCCGGGCCGCCGGTGGTCGAAACGGAGCTGGCGAAGATCAATCGCGTTCTCCGGAGCCTTTCGGAGCTGGCGAAGGCGCTCATCTCCGCTCAGCCGGAGGAGGTGCCCGCGCGCGTCATGGGTGCGGTCTTCGAGCACATTCCGGCGGACCGAGGCTTCCTCATGCTCCTCGACGAGGACGGGAACTTGAAGCCCCGGGTGGTGCACCACCGGCACGGCGACGACGAGAAAATCACGATCAGCAAGACGATCGCCGACCGCGTGGTCCAGGACCGGGTGGCCATTCTCACCTCCGACGCCCAGGTAGATCCCCGCTTCGCCACCGGCGACAGCATCCGGTTTCACGGAATCCGCTCGGCGATGTGCGCGCCGTTGTGGAAGGGGGACGAGGTCATCGGCATCATCCACGTCGACAGCCCCATGCAGACCAAGACCTTCACTCCGGACGACCTCGAGCTCCTCTCGGCCCTCTCGAACTACGCCGCGGTCGCGATCCAGCAGGCGAGTCTCAACAAGAAGATCCAGCAGGAGAAGGTCGCTCGCGAACGGCTGGAGAAGTACTTCTCCCCCTCGATCGCGACGAGAATCCTCTCCGAGGGCGAGAAGGAGGCTCAGGAGCTGGAGGCATCGGTGCTGTTCGCGGACATCGTCGGGTTCACGAGGCTCGCGGAGCGCATGGACGCTCCGTCGGTCGCGCGGCTCTTGAACGAGTACTTCTCGCGCATGTCGGAGCCCATCTTCGAGGCCGACGGAACCCTCGACAAGTTCATCGGCGACTGCATCATGGCGGTCTTCGGCGCCCCCTATCCTCAGCCCGATCACGCTCTGCTCGCGGTGCGTGTGGCGCTCGAGATGCGCCAGCGGTTGAACGAACTGAACGCCGAGCGGGGCGGCACCGCCTCGATCTCGATGCGCATGGGGATCAACAGCGGTCTGGTGGTCTCGGGCCCCATCGGCTCGGTGAAGCGCAAGGAGATCACCGTTCTCGGAGACACCGTGAACATCGCGTCGCGCATCGAGTCCATGGTGGCGGAAGCGGGTCAGATCGTGATCGGCGAAAGGACGTACGAACTGGTCAAGGACAAGATGGAGACCAGGGACCTGGGAACGGTGCCGCTCAAGGGGCGCAAGGAGAGCGTGCGGGTCTACGAAGTTCTCTCGGAGAAGGCCCGTTGACCCCGTCGAGCTCGATGAAGCGCGTCCGGGCGGAGCCGCCGAAGCCGGGGGCCACCGCCGCCCCGCGAAAGAAGAGCAAGCGCCGAGGCAAGATTCTCTATTCGCTCATCGGCCTGATGCTGCTCACCGGGCTCCTGCCTCTGCTGATGACGTCGGTGTGGCTCGTGCGGCGCAATCGGGAAGCCCTCGAAGCCTCCGAGCGGCTCCTGCAGCTCGACCAGACGCGCTCCATCGCCCAGCAGGCCCGGCTCTACCTTCAGTCGATGCACAACCAGCTCGAGGCGATCGCCAAGACGTTCGAGATCGGATCGGACCCGCGCGCGGTGCGCTCCCGCATCACCTCCGTGACTCCCGAGGCGCTCCTCGATTTCATCGAGGAGGACCGCGTTCGGGCGATCACCGTGTTCGACCGCGAGGGAAGGTTCGTGACCGCCGGCTACACCCTGGACGATCCCGCGATCGAGGCGTCTTTGCGCGAGTCGTTGGTGCAGGGACTGCAGGCGCGGCCCTGGACTTCGCCCGCTCACGTCTCCGAGCCGCTCCTCGATACCGTGGTCATCATGTCCGCCCCGGTGCGGGCGTTCTACGGCGGCGAGGGCGCGCCCCCGATCGAGGGCGTGGTCGCGGCGATGGTCAGCCTCAAGCCCATCGAGGAGATGGTGAAGCAGAAGGGCAACGAGCGCCGGAGCGTCTACGTCGTCGACGACAAGGGGAAGCTCGTCACCCATTCCGATCCCGAGACTCTCTACGAGGGCGTCGATCTCTCGAACACCGAGATCGTGAGGAGGTTCCAGGAGTCGCGGGGCCAGGCGAGCGGCTCGGTGAACTTCGAGCTGGTGCACGGGGGAGAGACCAAGAAGCTCCTGGGAACCTACACGCCCATCGGCGACCTCGGCTCGCCCCTTCCTTTTCTCAAGACCCTGGGATGGGGCGCCATCGTGCAGGCGGAGGAAGAGGCGGTGTTCCTCTCGGCCCGCGAGATCGTGAAGGACAGCGTCTTCATCGCGGTGCTGGCGGCGGCGCTGTCGGTGCTGCTGGCGGTGATCTTCGCCGGCCGGCTCTCGCAGCCGATCGGGAAGCTCGCGGAGAGCGCGCGGCGGCTCGCCTCCGGAGACTTCTCCCAGAACATCGACGTCACCAGCGGGAACGAGATCGGGGAGTTCGCCGAGACCTTCAACTTCATGATCTCGGAGATCCGGCGCTTCATCGAGCGCCTGCGGAAGGCGGCGGAGGAGAACAAGCAGATGTTCATGGGGGCGGTGACCTCGCTCGCCGCCGCCATCGACGCCAAGGATCCCTACACCGCCGGTCACTCCGAGCGCGTCGCCCACTACTCCGCCACCATCGCCAAGATTCTGCGCTTCCCTGATGAGGAGGTGGAGAACATCCGGATCGCGGCCCTGATGCACGACGTGGGCAAGATCGGAATCCAGGACAGCATCCTGGGGAAGGCGGGGCCGCTCACCGACGAGGAGTTCGCGGTGATGAAGACCCACCCGACCAAGGGCGCGGCCATCATGGAGCACGTGCCCCAGCTCAAGTCGATGATCCCCGGCATGAAATACCACCACGAGAACGTGGACGGGTCGGGGTATCCCGAAGGCCTCAAAGGGGACGAGATTCCGGTCATCGCCAAGATCGTGAGCGTCGCCGATACCTTCGACGCCATGACCACCAATCGCCCCTATCCGAAGGCG
>DAISKN010000093.1:0-14103 GCA_036820975.1 Acidobacteriota bacterium
GCCCCCCCGGGGCTCAGCGTGGTGATCAGAAACGGAATCCTCGAGCCCTCGAGGACCCTCACCAGCCGCCGCGCCGCCTCGCCGTAGCCCGCCACGATCACGTGATCGGCCCGCGGGGCTCCGGGTGACGGGAGAGGACCCGGAGGCTCCTGAGGCATCGACAGCGAAAGCGTGCGCTCGAGAGTCGAAGCGGAGCGGGCGCCGAGCGCGGTGAGAAACGGCGTCGCCACCATGAGAATCACCGTCGCCGCGATGAACGCCTGCGAGCCCTGCACCGGGTCCCCCGCGGGGGAGAGCCCCACCTCTCGTCCCGCGCGCTCGAGCACGAACGAGAACTCCCCCACCTGCGCCAGCATCATCCCGACCGCGCTCGCGAGGGGGAGCGGGTAGCCGAGGGCGACGACGCTCGCGGTCGTGGTCGCGACTTTGATCGCGAGAACGGCGGCGACGAACGCCAGAACCGAAGGGAGATGCAGGATCACGAAGCCGATGTCGAGAAGCATCCCCACGGAGACGAAGAACGTCGCGCTGAAGAGGATCTGGAGCGGCAGGATCTCCCCGAGGGCGTGCTCGGAAAAACTGCTCTCGCTCACCACCAGCCCCGCGAGGAACGCTCCCAGAGACAGGCTCACCCCGGCGAGGCTCGTGAGGTAAGCGGTGCCGAAGCAGACGGCGATGACGGTGAGAAGGAAGAGCTCGGGAGAGCAGGTCCGCGCCACGGCTTCGAGCATCGGGGGCATGAGCCGGCGCGCGACCAGAAGCGTGAGCGCGATGAGGGCCCCGGCCTTTCCGAGCGCGAGCAACACCGCGCCTGCGGAGCCGCCGGCGCCGGAGAGCATGGGGACGAGAAGGACCATCACGACGATCGCCAGATCCTGAAAGATGAGAAGGCCGAGCGCGACCTGTCCCCGGGGGGACGAGGTCTCGCCCCGCCCCTCGAGGAGCTTCAGGACGATCGCGGTGGAAGAGAGCGCCACGAGAAAGCCGGTGAATACGCCGGTCTTCCAGTCGACGCCGAAGATCGCGAGTAGTCCGGCAGTGGCGAGAGTCGCGAGCACCACCTGGAGCCCGCCGCCGCCGAAGATCAGCCTCTTTATGCGCGCGAGCTTCTCGAGGCTGAACTCGATGCCGATGGTGAAGAGCAGAAGGATGACACCCACCTCGGCGGCGGCGTCCACGATCTCCTGGTCCATCACCAGCGCGAGCCCGTGCGGACCGATGACGACTCCCGCGAGAAGAAAGCCGACGATGGGGACGAGCCCCAACCGGCTGCACACGAAGGCGATGAGCGCCCCGGCCACGATGAGAGTCACGACCTCGGGGAGAAACGCGGGGATCCCGGCGGCAAGGACGTGGACCATGTCGAGAGCGCGAGTTTAGCGCCGCGAGGGGGAGCGGTCCAAGCCGGGGTTTCTTCCCGTCGATCCCGGCGATCTCTCGCTCAGCGCGCGGCAATCGACTCGAGAGTGTCCGGACCGGCGTCGCTCGGCGCATGGACAGAAAAGTTGTCCGCTGTCGATTTGGGACGTATAAACCCGGCCTCCTGGGGGTGTCCCAATTCGCGTCGGTTCTGGCTCGCGACCTTCCCTGTTTCCGTGGATCGGCTGCTCGAGCGGCTTCCGTCGATCATGCGAGAGGCCCGCGCGGTGACGGCGCAGGACGTGCTTCACGCCCGGGTCTTGTACCGGCGTCCGCCGGGAAGCCGCAGCGCCGACAGCGACCCCGACGACTTCGTGGTCAACGCTCTCTTGGCGCAAGAGGGCGGCGCTCCCGACCCGAGCCGGATCCGCGTCGTTCGCCATTGAAACGCCGCCCGCAAGCCGCGCCGGACGCTTTCACTGGAACTTCGCCATCGTGAGCTCGATCTGTTTCCGATCCTGCTCGGAGAGCCGTCTCACGAAAGCGATGAGTCCCACCATCTCGTCTCCCTTGATATGGGGGCTGCTGGGCATATTGGGGTACCCGCGGATGACGCCTCCCATTTTCACCGTCTCCGCGATCATGTCGTCGGTGAGCCGCGCCATGTACTCCCCGTTGGAATGGTCGCGCGGCTTCGGGTTGAGACCCGCGGCCGAAGGGCCATCTCCCTTGCCCAGGGGCCCATGGCAGGGAACGCAGTTGAGCTTGTAGGTGTTCTGGCCAGACGCGAGAACGGTGTCGGTAATCTCGAATACCTTCGGGCCCTCGGGCTCGTCCGCCTTGGTCTCTCCTCCTCCGCCGCCGCAGGCGAAGAGCAGAAGCGTCGGCGCTGCGAGCATCAGCGTAATCTGTTTTGTTCTCATATCGTGTTACTCCGTCGAAGGGATGGGGGATGCCGTGGCGGTCTCGCCGTTCTCCCGCTCCGCCGGAAGGCTCCGCGGCCGCGGAATCCGGAACATCACGAGGGCGGCGAGGAGCGGAAGCGCCGTCCAGACCAGTAGCGAGGCGCAGAGCAGGAGCGCGGCTCCCCGCGCCCCGGCCGCGCCCATCAGAAATGCTCCCGCCGGCCCGAGGAGGTGGAGATCCGGCTCGAGCGCGAGGACCGCGAGGATGCGCGCGGCATCCACGGGATTCAGAAGCAGGAGCGAGACGAGGACTCCCGGCCCTAGGTCCGCGGTGAGGAGCGTCCCCATCAGCAGGAGGTCGTAGAGAAGAACGAACGCGAACCAGAGAAAGATGGCGCGTCCCTGCGCCTGGACGGCGCTCCGGCTCGAGACGGAGATGCACAGGCCGAGAGCGAGCATCGCCGCGACCAGAGTCGTCGCGATCGCGGGAAAGACCGTGAAGCGCAGGAAGCCGCCGCCTCCCGCCATCGCGGCGACCGCGATCCACGCGGGGAGGAAGCCCGCGAGCGTCGCCAGGACGGCCGAAAGCGATAGCCCCAGATACTTTCCCAGCAGGAGGTCCCGGCGGGAGAGCGGCTGGGCGAGAAGGAAATCGAGAGTCCCCCGGTCGCGCTCCGAGGCGACGGCGGAGGCCCCCATGGTCAGGGCGACCAGAGGCGCGAGCAGAAGGCAGAAGTTGGTCAGGGTCGCCGTCGTCCGGCCGAAGCTCGCGAGGCTCATCCCGTGGGAGCTGTTCCAGGCGGCGTAGGCGGCCACGACGCCGACGACGGCGACGACCAGGGCGTAGCCCTGGAGCCACCGATGGCGGAGCGCGTCCCGGATTTCCTTACGCGCGAGCGTCCACATAGAGCCTGCTTTCGCCGGAAACCGCGACGACCCGGCCTTCCTCGACGGAGACCGCCCGGCTGGCCATGGCGAGAGGTACTCGCTGCGAGTGGGTGGAGAGCAGAATCGTCCTGCCCTCCGCCTGGAGCGCGACGAGCTTCGAAAGGAGGCGCTCCCGGCTCCCGGCATCGAGACTCGCCGTGGGCTCGTCCAGAAGAAGGACCTTCGGGTCTCCCAGGAGCGCGAGGGCAAAGGCGAGCTTCTGCCCCATTCCGCCCGAGAGGTCGCCCACTCGGGCGTCGAGGGCCGCTCCCAGCCGTACCTCCTCGAGAAGCTCCCGGGCGCTCTCGTACGACGCTCCTCGCAGCTCCGAGAAGAAGCGAAGAGTCTCGCGGACGGTGAGATCGTCGTAGAGTCCCCCGCTCTGGGGCATGTAGCCGATGCGGCGCCGCACTTCCCGACCGTTCGCGAGAGGGTCGAGTCCGTCGATTCGAATCGTGCCCTGGTAGGAAAGGATTCCGAGGAGGCATCGCAGAAAGGTCGATTTGCCCGCGCCGTTCGCCCCGAGGAGGAGGAGCGTTTCGCCTCGCGCGACGTCGAGGCGGACGTCCTCGAGCGCCGTGACCCGGCCGAAGCGCTTCGTGAGGTTCTCGACGCGAATCATCGGAGGCCTCCCGCGGCCGAAGGCGGCGTCATCAGGGGAAACTCGTCGACGACCAGGGGCTCGGCGCGGAAGACGGGGAAGAGCCGCGACGCGGTCTCGAGAGCGAGGTGCGCGGGCGTGTAGACGAAGGCCCGCGCGAGGGGCTGACGCTTCAGGATCTCGTTCATCACCGCCTCGTAGCGGTAGGGGAGGTCGCCTACGCCGTCGCCGTCCCGGTCGTAGCCCTGGTAGCCGTCCCAGTAGTTGCCTCTGCCGTCCGAGGACCAGCGATTCGAGACCAGGGCCGCGCCTTCCGTCCGCACCACCGTCAAGTTGTTCTCGATGCGGTTGCCGGTGAATGTGAGACGGACGTTCGACTGGAGCGCGAGAGCGGTGTCGTTGCCGGAGAAGAGGTTCCCCCTGACGATCGCCTCGCGGTCCCTGCCCAGGGGAGTGGTGTCCGCGTACAGCCCGACGCGGTTCCGAAGGATGGCATTGTCCTCGAGCAGGAGCGCGTCGATGTCCTTGAGCAGGATGCCGTACGCAGTCGCGCCCTCCCGGTGGCCCTCGACGAGATTTCCCTTCATCGAGAGCTTCTGGGAGTACATGAGCGCGGCCCCGAGGAGATTTCCGCGCAGCCGGTTGCGCTCGAAGGAGACTCCCTTCGACGACATCGAATGAATCCCGTAGCGGGAGTCCTCGACCTCGTTGTCCAGAACCGTGGTGTCGTCGGCGAAAGAAAGATAGATGCCGTCCCGCGCGTGCGCGATGCGGTTTCCGACCACTCGTCCCTCCCTCTGGTACCAGAGGGAGATACCGTGACCGGGACGTTCCACGCCCCGCTCTCCCGGCACGATCTGATTCTCGCGCACCACGTTCGCCGAGCCCTGGGAGAGGTGGATTCCGAAGTACACGTCTTCGATTCGGTTCGACTCGATGAGGTGGCCGCTCCCGCTCGCCTTGATGCCCGCGGCTTCCTCGCTCACGTGGCGCCCGCTCCCGCGGATGTGAAACCCGCGCAGTACGACGCCGTCTCCTTCGATCTGGACGACGCTTCCCGAACCGCCGCCGTCGACGGTCGGCCAGTCGAGGCCGATGACTTCCATCGGTCCGCGGATGACGAGCGGCCCTTGGTGCACTCCGCCCCGAACGGTGAGGGTGCCGCCGGGAGGTGTCCTGGCGATTCTCTCCTTCAGCGAGACCTCGGCCCGCGCTTCCCTTGACGCGAGGAGGCAGAGCGCCAGGAGGGAAGCCGCGCGGGCGAGCCCCGCCAGCGCGGGCTTTCTTCCGATTCGGCCTCCCGCGTAGAGCGCGAGGGCGGCGCCGAGAAGGGCGAAGTAGCCCCAGCTCACCATCGCCGTGGTCTCGAAGTTCCCTATCTTGGAGACGCCGATGGCGTAAGGGGTGAAGGGCTCGACGCGGATGGGCGCCGCGGGCTTGAGGTTCTGCCCGAAATCCCGGAGCCAGAGCTGCAGATCGACGACGATGACGACGGCGGTCGCGAGGATCGCGAGGATCGCGAGCTGCCGCAGCCTTCGATGGAAGGGGGCGAGGAGGGCGGCGAGCCCGAGGCCCGCGAGCGCGTAGGCGAACAGACCCATCTCCGGAGCGGGAACGGTGTCGATCGCCTCCATTCCGATGTAGTGGTTGATGATGTTGATCTCGCGCAGGTCGCCTTCGATGCGGGTTCCGTAGGCCTTCAGGCGAAGGCTCGCGGGATACTGCGGGGCTTCGAGCTTCATCTTCCAGATCGGAAGGAAGTACGCGAGGGTGAGAAGCCCGATGGCGGCGAGCGAGAAGCCCATGCGAACGGGGAGCCGGCTCACTCGAAGCCTCCTTTCAGTTCGGGGAAGAGGAGAACGTCGCCCCGTCTTCCGGCCGCCTCACGGGTCGAGAACGCGACGATGCCGCCTCCCATGGGGGTCTCGATGGACTCCGATCGAACGAAGAAGCCCCCCTCGGCGTCGAGCCACTCGGAGGTCTCGTAGTCCTTGACCCAGACCCGCGCCCCTTCGGAGGGGAGCTCTCGAAGCAGACAACCCAGGTCGTCGAAAACGAGGGCGTCGCCCGCCTCGGTTCGATAGGCGGAGGCGAAGGCGAGATCGCTCACCAGCATCCCGCAGTGGGCGCAGGCGGTCTCGTCGAGGGTGACCGGAGGGGGGCCGGAGGCGGCGGAGCCGCAGGCGGAGAGCGAGAGCGAGGCGACGGCGAGAACCGTCCTCAGTCCTACCAGCATCGGCTTTCGTTCCATCGCCTCGCCCTCTCGCGATCAGCCCTCGACCACGATCCAGCCCTGCATCTCGAGATGGAGGGCGGAGCAGAACTCGGTGCAGTAGAAACTGTAGGAGCCGGGAGTATCCACCACGAACTCGACCGTCGTGGTCTCTCCGGCGTCGAGGCTCACGTTGACGTTCTTGGTGGGCACGGCGAAGCCGTGGGTGGCGTCGGGAGTCTGCTCGACGTTAGACAGATGGATGATCACCTTGTCGCCCTTTTTCGCCGCGATGACGTCGGGGTTGAACTGGCTCCTTATAACGCTCATCCAGACTTCGACGACCCCGTCCCGGCGCTCGATGCGGGATTCAGCGCCTCCGGCGATGGCGGAGTCACTCTTGGCCATTATCCCCGGGTCCGTCCCGAGCTCGTAGACGCGGAGCGGTTTCAGGACCTTGGTGGAGATGATCTGCGCGTAGTGCGGCTCACCCACGCCGATAGGGGCGTCCCGCAAGAGGGCCATCTTTTCGCCGGTGAGATCGATCAGCTGGAGGTTCTGGGGATGCAGCGGACCCACGTTGGTGAAGCGGTCGATGGACCACTTGTTGAGCGCGACCAGGTAGTTCCCATGAGGCTTCATGGTGTCGCCGTGGGCGGTCGCCAGGTGTCCGATGTTGTAGTGGACCGGGATCTTGTCGACGAGCTTGAACGCCTTGTCGCCTTCGTGGTACGGCGGGCCCAGGGACCACTTGGCGACGGCGCTCTCCAGGAACAGGCTGGTGTAGCCGTACCCCTCGTGGTCGTACTGGGTGTGGAGCGGTCCGGCGCCGACCTCGACCTGTCCCGCTACCACCGAATCGAACTTGAGGATGGGAATACCGTAGCGGTCTTTGCCCTCGAAGTCCTGCTTGGCGATCGCCTCTTCGATCTTCTCGATCGAATAGACGGTTACCCGGGGATCGAGCTTGCCGGCGACCGTGATATAGCTCCCGTTGGGCGCCACGTCGACGCCGTGCGGGCTCCGCGGCTCGGGCGCGAGGAAGAGAATCCCCTCGGCGATGGCGGTGTCGAGCGAGACCACCTTGATTCCGTTCACCACCTCCGCCTTGCCGGCGGCGACCGCCTCCTCCGCCTTCTTCCAGTTGACCATGTGCAGGAAGTCGAAGTCCTTCTCCGAGGCTCCGGCCTCGAGCGGGGGACGGCCGTAGTTGACGCCCCCGGTTGCCATCTCGGAGTTGTAGGAGTTCATGAAGCCCCAGCCGTAGCTCGGGCCCTTGCCCGCGTCGGCGAGGTCCTGGGTGTAGGGAGGTAGCTCGATCTGGAAGCTCTCGTCGAGGAGGATCCGCCCGTTCTGCTGGTCGATCCGGAGCCAGGTGGAGTAGCCGCGATAGAGGTCGGGGTAGTGCTCGAGGTGGTCCTCGATCTTGACGCTCGTGCCCACCTTCGGGTTCCAGCCCTTGGGGGCGGGGACCTTGGAGGAAACGTGCACGTACCGGGTGTCCGGGGTCGCGAAGACTCCGCCGTGGGAGGTCATCAGGTTCGGAATCTGGACGACCTGCTTGGTGCGGAAGTCCGTGAGGTCGATCATCGCTATCCGTCCGTTGGCCCGGTCGTTGATGTAGAGCCAGCGGCCGTCGTAGTCACCGTCGGTCTCGCTGAGCGCGGGGTGATGGGTGTCGCCCCATTTCAGGGTCTCGTTGCCGATGCTTCCCCCCGCGATCGCGTTCTCCGACCAGTCCGCGCCGTACCCGTATCCCTGCCAGGACTCGGGAGTGAAGACGGCGATGGACTTGAGCAGGCGCATCGAGGGGAGTCCGACGGCGAAGACCTGCCCCGAGTGCCCGCCGGAGGCGAAGAGGATGTAGTCGTCGAGCTTTCCCGGTGGAACGAAACTCTTGATCGCCCGGGCCGCGTCCTCCGGGCTCATGTCTCTTTCTGCGGCCAGTGCCACGAGCTCTCCCTGTCCTCCTCCACCGCATGCCGCGGCGAGGAGCGAGAGCCCGAGAGCGAAAAGGGTCCAATGGGTTCGGAGTGGCTGTCGCTTCGTCATGAACTGCTCCTTGATCACGTTCGTGATCTCTGGAGTCAGGCTAACGAAGGATGCGGCGGCGGCCTATGACTGGCGTCATACGGGGGGAGAGGACCGTATGATCTTTGTCATACGGCTCGGGATCTCATGCGGTGCTGAGGGTCTCGAGCGCTCCGAAGTCCTTCACGAGGAAGCCGTCCTCGCGGGTCTCGACCAGGCCGTCTTTCCCCCAGCGGCTCATGATGCGGATGCTCGTCTCGATCGTCGTGCCGGTGAAATCCGAGAGCTCCTGGCGCGACAGACGGAGGGGCACGAGAACCCCAATTTCCTCCTGCCGGCCGAGATCCTCCGCGAGCCTCAAGAACAGGCGGGCGAAGCGCGACTCGACGGTTCCGCCCGCGAGCTCGGGGAAGCGATGGTTGAACTCCATGAGGCGGTGGGTCATGGCTCCGAGCAACCTGCGAACGAGATCCGGGTGCTTTTGCAGGAGATCGAAGTAGGCCCGGGAGGGAATGCGGATGAGCACCGAGTCCTCGAATGCCATGGCCGACGCCGGGAAAGGAACGGCCTCGTAGACGGCCACGGCTCCCACCGGCGCCCCGGGACCGAGAATCGCGAGGATGATCTCCTTGCCGCTCGGGGTGATTTTGAAGACCTTCACTTTGCCGCGAGCGACGGTGTAGAGGTGCTCGGCGCGATCGCCTTCCGCGAAGATGATCTGGCCCTTCGGATAGAGCTTCGTCTGCCCGATGCCGGCGAACAGATGGCGATCCTCGTCGGAAAGCTCGCGGAAAACAGGGGTCTCTCTAAGGATCTCCGCGGCGCTCGATGCCATCGGCCTATTGTACGGTGCTTCTGTGGTTTCCGGCCACGAGAGTATCGGGTGGGGGCGCTACCGGCGGTCGATCCGCTCGTAGACCGGCGCCTTGCCGGTGACGCTCACTCTCCAGAGCAGTCTTCGCGTCTCCGGAGTGGTCGCCCGGTCCTGGAGCGTCGCCATGTGAAGGGTCGAGTAGGTGTCCCAGGCGGCGACGTCGCCGATGTCGTAATCGTATTGCGTCACGAACCGCGCTTGCGTCGCATGCGCCTTCAACTCGTCGAGGAGCTCCACCGCCTCGTCCTTGGGCATTCCCACGATACCGAACGAGCTTCCCGCGACCCCGTACAGGCTCTTTCGTCCGGTTACGGGATGGCGCTGCACCAGCGGGTGAAAGACGTTCGTGACCCGCTTCTTCTGCTCGGGCGTGAGCCGCTCCGCCGACGTTCTCGAGTTCTCGTCCATGTCGGCCCGGTTCCCGTAGTGGTGGAGCACGACCATACCCTCGATGCGCTCCTTCATCGCGGCGGGAAGAGCGTCATAGGCGGCGAACATGTCCGCGAAATGCGTCGGACATCCACCGCGCGGGCGCTCGAGCGAATAGACGATGGTGGCGCTGTTCGGCGGATCTCGATAGGCGACGTCGGTGTGCCAGAACGCCGCTCCCTCGAAGACGCCGATCGGCTTTTCGTTCTCGAAGACGTTCGACAGCATGAGAATCGCCGGGTGGCCGCGCATGCGCAAGTGGTCGAGAAAGTGCGGGTCCTGCCGCCCGAAGTACTTCGTGAGCCGATCGAACTCCTCGAACTCCAGCGACTGGTTCTTCACCACGATGAGCTGGTGCTGGTGAAACAAGTCGAAAAGCTCGCGCTCGGTTACCTCGTCGAGCGGCTTCGAGAGATCGATGCCCGAGATCTCTACTCCGAAGACTCCCGGCAGGCGTTGTACAGACAACATGTGGACTCCGTGGGGCTGGCTCCGATCGCCCCTGCGCGAAGGCAGTTTATTACAGTTGCGCTCGGCCGCTGAAGCGTTCAGCCGCGGATGTAGTTCTTCTGGAACGCCTCGATCGCGGGAAGGAGATCCTGCGGGTCGCGGAGAGTTCCCTGGAAGAGGTCGCCGTGCTTCGCGAGTCTCGCGGGCATGGTCTTGATGTTGAAGCGCACCGGGTCGAGGTCGGTCTCGAGCTCGTCCCAGTCCAGGGGAGTCGATACCGGCGCTCCCGGACGCGGCCGGGCCACGTAGGCGGGAACCACGGTCTGCCCCCTCCGGTTCTGCCCGAAATCCACGTACACCCGCGAGCCTCTCCGGCTCACGGCCCGCTCGACGGTCGCGATGTCCTTGTGCTCGATAGCGACGTGGGTCGCGACCGCCTCGCAGAAACCGCTCGTCTGGCCGTAGCTGTAGCCGGGCTTCACCGGAACGAACACGTGGAGTCCGGTGGCGCCGGAAGTCTTCAAGTACGGCCTGAGGCCGATCCCCCGAAGCACTTTTCCCACGGCGCGCGCGATCTTCACGACGTCGCCGAAAGGGGCCTTCTTGGCGTCGAGATCGAAGACCACCCAGTCGGGCGTGTCGCGAGTCGTCCTTCGGGAGAGCCACGGGTGGAGGTCTATGCTCGCGAGGTTCACCATCCAGATCAGCGTGTCGCGGTCGTTACAGATGATGTAGCGGATGGCCTCGCCGTCGGATTCGATGCTCTCGGTCACGACCCAGTCGGGTGTGTGGTCGGGGGCGTCTTTCTGGTAGAACGACTTCCCCTCGATCCCGTCGGGGTAGCGGAGCATGTGGACCGGTCTCTCGTGGAGGTAGGGGAGGAGGGTCTCCGCGATCTGATCGTAGTACCGGAGAAGGTCCCCCTTGGTGTACCCTTCGCGGGGCCAGAACACTTTGTCGAGGTTGCTGAGCTGGATCTTGCGGGCCCCCGACTTCCGGGCGCGCAGGGCGTCGGAGAGATCCTGGCTCTTCGAATGGGAAGGAGCCTCCGCCGGAATACGGCACCAGTCGGGTGATGGCCCGGCGACATAGGGGCTCGAGCCGAGCTTTCCGAGTACCGCGGGAAGCCCGGCGGCGGCGGTCACTGAATGGAGCTCCTCGCCTCGAACCTGCACGTGATCCACGAAGAGGATGTGCGGGAGCTTCGGCAGCACCGTCGAGAGAATCTCCTTGCGATCGAGAAGCGAGAGAGGCCCCACGTCCCACTCTTCGAAGTAGAGCAGATCGAACGCGTAGAAGACGACGGGGTCGGGGGATGCGCCCGAAAGCCGCGCTTCGAGCTTCTCGCGCGAGGGCCTCTGCGAGGAATCGACCGCCACCAGAACCCCGTCGAACCAGGCGTTCTCGGCCCGGAGGGCGAGCGCCTCCTTCACGATCGCCGGCACGCGGTCCGAAAGATCCTCGCCGCTCTTCGACAGGACCTGGACCCGGTCGCCCTCTTTGCGGAGCCCGACCCGACGTCCCTCGAACTCCACCTCGAAAATCCACGCCGGGTCGGAGAACGGCGCGCGCTCGACTCCGCTCCGCATCGGCTCGATGCTCTCGGGGAGTGGAGCTTCGATCGCTTTGTCGAGATCGAAGAACGGCGCCTTCTCCGTTTCGTCGCGAGCGTAGCGGTCGCGGGCCTTGAACAGGATCCACTGGTCTTTCTCCGAGCGGGTCTTCACCAGATGCCATTCCCCCCGGAGCTTTCTTCCGCGAAGACGGATCTCGAGCTTTCCCTCCTCGATCGCTTTCGGTCCGTCGCCCTCTTTCAGGAGATCGTAGCGGCCGCGGTCCCAGATGGTCATCGTGCCGCCGCCGTACTCTCCTCTGGGAATCACTCCCGAGAAGGTCTCGTACATCAATGGATGGTCCTCGGTGTGGACGGCGAGGTGCTTGTCCTTCGGATCGTAGGAGAATCCGCGGGGCACCGCCCAGGACTTGAGGACTCCTTCCATCTCCAGGCGAAGGTCGTAGTGGAGATTCCGGGCCTCGTGGCGGTGGACGACGAACGTCCGGGTTCCGCGCTCGGTCGCGGCGTCGGGGGGCGGCTCGGGAGTTCGCTCGAAGTCCCGCTTCTCGCGGTAGGCGTCGATCGATTTCGACGTCTTGGCCACGGAACCCGATGCGCTCTTACTGCTGCTGTTGCTGCTGTTGCTGCTGTTGGCGCCGCTGCTGTTGCTGTTGCTGCTGCTGGTTCATGCCCGGCGGAATCGGGATCGGGCGGCCGAAGGGGTCGGTGAAGGGATACGTCGCCGGCGGGGTGTTCGCAGGGTCCTGCTCCTGGAACTGCTGCGGCTGGTTGAAGCCCTGAGCTCCCTGGGTGCGCTGGTTCCTCTGGGGAAGCCCGGGGGTGAAGTTGCTCCTCGGGAACGATTGCGCCGGCGGGAGGAAGTCCGGCAGGGGCGAGCTTCCCGGCGGCGCGAAGGCTTCCGGATCCTCGACGACACCGAACTCGTCGGGATTCGCCATGTCTTCCGGCGGCATGTCGAGGCCGGGATCCGCGGCGTCTCCGAGCTCCATCCCCTCCATGCCCTCTTCGAACGACTCCGGCGGGAGCTCTTCGAAAGCCTCCTCGGGCTCCTCCGGGACCACCGGCCCTCGCGCCGGACCCGCCGATCGAGCGGGGCCGCCGCCGCCCGCGCCCACGAAGATCTTCGCGACCCGCTCCCAGTCGTACGCGTCCATCATGACGATGTAGTTGACGCCAACCCCCTCCAGAAGGCGCGATACCGCCATCGAGACCGGAAGGCCGGAGAGGTTCGCGGTGAGCCGCTTCGACTTCACCTCATCCTCGAGCGTCAGCTCGATTCCCGTCGCCCCCTCGATTCTCTCGAACACGTTCGAGAGCGGGGCGTCCTTGCACTGGATAGTGACGAGACCGTTCAGGTAGGTGACGTCGACCGATTGCGCCCAGAGAGAAGGTGACGCGAGCAGGAGGGCCGCCCCCAGAGAAGCAATAAGCGCGTTTCTCACGGTGGAGCTCCTTTGGATGAGTTCAAGCCCCACGCTAGCACCCTTGTTATGGACTGTCAAAGCGCGCTCCTAGGGTCGGGCGGCCCGGCGGTACGCTTCGAGCGTTCCCCTCGCGGTCTCGCTCCAATCGAACCGCTCCGCCCGGGAAGGTCCCGCCGCGCGCAGCCTTGCTCGAAGGTCGGTGTCGGTCACGATTCTCTCGATTCCCTCCGCGAGCGCCGTCTCGTCCTCGGGCTCGACCCAGAGAACTGCGTCTCCTCCCACTTCCGGAAGAGCGCCCCGGGGTGAGGCGAGGACGGGAGTGCCGCAAGCCATGGCCTCGAGCACCGGGATCCCGAAGCCCTCGGCGAGCGAGGGATAGGTTACGGCCTCCGCGAGGTTGTAGAGAGCCGGGAGGTCCGCGTCGGGAACCGCGCCCAGGAACACGACCGAAGCTTCGGCCTGCCGCTCCGCCTCCTGGAATACCTCCCGGGAGCGGAAGTCTTCCGGACCGGCGACGGCGAGGCGGAGACCTCCCCCGAGCCTCTCTCGTGCGCGGGAGAACGCGCGGATCAGGCGGGGCAGGTTCTTTCGCGGCTCGATGCGCCCCACGAAGAGGATGAAAGGCCCTTCGAGACGGTACCGCTCCCGGATTCCAGCGGGCTCGGTTCCCAGAGGCCGGAAAACTTCTCGATCGACGCCGTTCGGGGTCACGAGGACTTTCTCCGGTGGAAGTCGATAGCGCTCGACGATCGCCCGCCGGGAGAACTCGGAGACGGTGAGCACCACCGCGGCCCGCCGCGCCGTGCGGCGGATGAGCCCGACCGATCGCGCCGAGAACGCGCCTTCGAAGAGCTCCGGATGGGTCTCGAAGAGGATGTCGTGAATGGTGACGACGTCGGGGACGAAGGAGAAAGGCGGGGCTACGTACTGCGAGTGCAGGACCGAGAGGCGGTCGCGCAGAGCGAGCGCGGGAGCCACGAACGGGAGCCGAACGCGCGCGGAGCCGGGGAACACCCGTCGATGCTCGATCCCCGCCGCCGGGAGAAGGGCAGAGGTCTCTTCGGGGCGGAAGCTGTAGACGACGAGCTCGTCGCTCGAGAGGAGTGCGCGCGAGAGCGCCTTGATGAGCTCGAGGAGATAGGTCCGGCTTCCTTGCGGCTTCCCGTTGACGTGATGGGCATCGATCCCGATGCGCATGCGGATAGAGGGTGTCAATCCGGCTGACGACGCTGGCGCGGCTGAGGCTGCGTTCCCGGCGGAGTGCCGAATCCCGGCTGACCGAAACCCTCCTGCCCCGGATTCTCGAACCCGGATT
>DAISKN010000094.1:0-13955 GCA_036820975.1 Acidobacteriota bacterium
AGGGCCCCATCCTCCCCGCGCGAGGAGCGCGGGGAGCGAGCGAGCGAAGAGCGAGACAAGCAGCGGGGCCCGGAGGGCCCCATCCTCCCCGCGCGAGGAGCGCGGGGAGTGAGCGAGCGAAGAGCGAGCGAACACTGAGAAAAGGAGACATCCATGGCAAAAATTCCAGAGGCCTTTCGAGACATCCTCGACAAGAAGACCCTCGTGCATCTGGCGACGACCGGGAGGGACGGAAGCCCACAGGTGAGCCCGGTGTGGGTCGACCTGGAGGGCGACACCATCATCATCAATTCCGCCAAGGGCCGGGTGAAGGACCGCAACATGAGGAGCCATGCCCAGGTCGCGCTCTCGGCGACCGACCCCGACAATCCCTATCGGGCGCTCATGATCCAGGGGCGGGTGGTGAAGATCACCGAGGACGGCGCCGACGCCCACATCGACAAAATGGCGAAGAAGTACCTCGGGCAGGACAAGTATCCGTTCCGCAGCCCGACGGAGGTGCGCGTGAAGTATTACATCGAGCCCCTCAAAGTGGCGACGATGGGCTGACGGCGATGGGACGGCGGCTCACGGGTTTTTCACTCTCGATCTTCCTTGCGGCGAGCGCCTTCGGGCAATCGGGGGAGACTCTCGTCCTCCTCCATGCGAACGTGATCGACGGTCTCGGCGGCGCGCCGGTTTCCGATCGCGCGATCGTCGTGCGCGATGGGCGCATCGTCGACATCGTCTCTTCGAGCGCCGCTCCACAGGGCGGGAAGATCCAGGACCTCAAAGGGAAGTACCTCCTTCCCGGACTCATCGACGCCCACGTTCACATCGGAAGTCTGGCCCAGGCGCGAAAGGCCCTCTTCTCCGGCGTCACCACCGTCCGCAGCATGGGGGTCTCGGGCTATTACGACGTCGGGCTTCGCGAGCTGAAGAAGCAAGGCGTCGTCGACGCCCCGGAGGTCCTCGCCGCCGGCTATCACGTGAGGCCGCGCCCCTCGGAGGACCTGTTCCTCGTCGAGCCCAGCCTCGGGAATCTGTTCTCCGGAGTCCGCGGCGCCGAGAGCTATCGCCGGGTGACCGCGGCCAACCTCGAGCGCGGGGTCGACTGGGTCAAGATCACGTCGACGGAGCGCGCCGGGCTTCCCGATACCGATCCGCGCAAGCAGACCATGACGCGCGAGGAGATCGCCGCCGTGGTGGACGAAGCCACGAAGCGCGGAATTCCAGTGGCGAGCCATGCCCATGGAGACGAGGGCGGAAGAGCGGCGGTCGAGGCCGGAGTCCGCAGCATCGAGCATGGGACCTATCTGAGCGAGGAGACTCTCCGTCTGATGAAGGAGAAGGGGACGTTCCTCGCGCCGACCGTCGCCGTGGTGGCGGACCTGATGTCCCCCGGCGGGGACTACGACGATCCGATCCTGCAGGTCCGCGGGCGGCACATGATGCCGCGGATCAAGGAAGTGGTCGCGACCGCCCGGCGACTCGGCGTGAAGGTCGTGGCCGCGACCGATACCGGCTACGGCACCGACGGCACCCTCACTCTCCAGCACGAGATCGAGGCGCTCACCCAGTGCGGCCTTACTCCCATGGAGGCGATTCAAGCGGCGACCACCGTCGCCGCCGAGCTCCTCCGCATCGAAGGTCGCACCGGATCGATCCAGAAGGGATACGAGGCCGATCTCATCGTCGTCGACCGCAATCCGCTCGGGAGCGTGCTCTACCTTCAGGACGTGCTCCTGGTGGTGAACGACGGCAAGGTCGTTCTCGATCGCCTGAACTTCGCGCTCGATTAGCACCGACGTGCCCTTCGGGCTGAGGCGCCTCCCGAGGACTGAGGAGATCTTCATCCTGGGCGGCGTCGGCTCTCTCGTCGCCGCCGCGATCTCACTCGTCCGGTGGCGGGCGCTCCTTCTCGAATACTTTTACTTCACGCCGCTTCTCTCGCTCACTCACCTGGTGACGTTGGGGTTTCTCTCCTCGCTCATGATGGGGATGCTGTACAAACTCTCCCCGATGCTCCTCGGGGTCGAGGCCCGATCCCGACGGCTCGCGACGCTCCAGCTGGTGCTCTTCCTCGTCGGGGCCTGGGGCATGATCTCCCACTTCTGGATGGCCGAGTCGATCGGTATGAGCTGGTCGGCGGGCCTCGTCTGGTCGGCGTCGGTGGCGCAGCTCGTGAACTTCCGCGGGCTGTTCCAGACATCGCCGAAGGCGCCCTGGCCCCGCCGTTTCGTCGCGTCGTCTCTCGTGTATTTCTTTCTCGCCGCGAGCCTCGGGCTCGTGCTCGGCCTCGCGAAAGCCTACGACGTGAGACCGTCCTTCCTCGCCGAACGGCACCTCGCCAACGTATTCGCCCACGCGCACCTCGCGGGAGTCGGCTGGGTCCTGGCGATGATCTTCGGTTTCCAGTTGAAGCTCGTCCCCACGACCGAGGGAAGCCCGTCGAGCCTCCCGATTCGCTTCGCCCTTCTTCACCTGGGAACGTTGGGGCTCGCGGCGTCGCTCCTGCTGGAGACGACGCCTTGGCCATACGCCCTCGCGCTCGCGGTCGTGTGCTTCTGGCATGCGCTCGGGCCCGCGGCGGCGTTCGCGCGCCGCCGGGCGCGGGAGTGGGAGCTGCTCGCGCTCCTCCTTGTCGCGCTTACCGCGGCTCTCGGTGTCGCGCTCGCGCTCGGTTGGCCGGAGGAAGGATCCCCGGCGCGCGGCCGGGCGCAGCTCGCCTACGGCTTTCTCGGGCTCTTCGGTTTCATGAGCCTCAGCGTGGTCACTGCTGCCTTCAAGCTCTTCCCCATCTTCATATGGAAGGAGAGGTTCCAGCCGGAGTTCGGGAAGAGTCCGGTTCCGGGAATGAAAGATCTTCCGAGCCAGCCGCTGCGCGTCGGGGCGAACGTCGCCGTCTTCGCGGGAAGTCTCGGAACCGCCGTAGCGATCTTCTTCGGCAGCTCCGGGGCGTTGACTCTGTCGACGGCGATTCTCGCGGCCGGAATCGCCGCCTTCGTCGTCAACCTGCTGCGAGTCGTCCGCTGGAGCTTTGTGGATTAGCCGAAGATGTCCACGGCCGCGCCGGTCATTGCGTCCGGAGCGTCGGTTCCGAGATAGACGATGACCGCGGCCACGTCCTCGGGCTCCATGTCGGGGGTCGCTCCGGGAATGCCTTGTTCGAGCATTTCGGTGTTCACCGAGCCCGGGCAAACGGAGAACACCTGGATTCCCTTGGGCTTCATTTCCTCGGCCGTCGCCAGGCTGAAGCCCAGGAGTCCCCATTTCGACGCGCAGTAGGACGTGAGGAGGGGAGTCCCGAGCTTTCCCGAGATCGACGACACGTTGACGATCCGGCCCCGGCTCCGCTCGAGCATGGAAGGGAGAATCGCTCGGGTGCAGAGAAACGCTCCCTTGAGGTTGACGTCGAGCACGCGATCCCAGGCCGCGGCATCGGTCTCGACGACGGAGGCGCGCTCGAGAGTGCCGGCGTTGTTCACGAGAAGGTCGATCGGCCCGAGCTCTCGCGACGCTCTCTCCACCATCGCGGCGACCGCCGCCTCATCGGAGACATCGGTGGCAATCGAGATCGCGCGTCCACCGAGCTGACGAATCTCCTTCTCGACGTCGGCGAGCCCATCGCGGCTCCTCGCGGCGAGCGCGACAGCGATACCTTTTTTCGCGAGTGCTATCGAAGTCGCCCGCCCTATCCCTCGGCTCGCTCCCGTAACGACGGCGACGGCAGGAAAAAACATAAGACTCTAACGCTTCCAGGTCATTCGAAGCTCTCCAGGCTCTTCAGGAATTCGAGCCTCAGCTTGCTCTTCCTGGCGAAGGCCCCGGTGAAGTGCTGGGTGATGGTGCGGGTGCCCTTGCGGTCGGGGTGGCGCATCGTCATGCAGAGCTGATCGGTCTCGAGCGCGACCGCGGCGCCCTGAGCCTTCAGGTGCTTCGTCAGCGCTTCCGCGATCTGCCGGGTGACCGTCTCCTGAATCTCGAGGCGATGAGCGTAGACGTCCACCAGCCGCGCCAGGCTCGAGAGCGACGCGATCTTCTTCCCCGGGAGGTAGGCGACGTGAGCCCGTCCGTAGAACGGGAGCAGGTGATGGGGACAGAGTCCGTGGAAGGGAATCGCCTTCAGGAGCACCATGCTCTTCGGCCCCGAGGGCGCGGGATAGGTTTCCGTGAAGAGGGTGGCGGGATCGGCGCGGTATCCGTCGAGGAAGCTTTCCGTCCAGGCACGCGCCACCCGCGACGGAGTCTCGGAGAGCTCGGTCCCCTCGATTTCCACTCCCGCCGCGCGTAGGAAATCTCGAATCGCGGTCCCCATGCCCGCGGCGTCGGGGCCCTTGGGGAGAGAGCTAGGCGGTCGCCTTCGCCCTTTCGGCATCGAGCTCCCCCCGGTAGATCACGGCGCTGTCGTTGGTCTCGTAGAGCTGCATTTCCTTGAGTCCGGGGAGATGCGGCGAGAGGCGTTCCCACATCCACGTCACCACGTTCTCCGCCGTAGGGTTGTCGAGGACGCGGTTCAGATCGTTGTGGTCGATCTCCGCGAGGACCTTCCCGCGGACGATCTCCTTCACTTTGACGAAATCCGTGGAAAGGCCGGTCGCGGGATCGACCGGGCCCTCGACGAAGACGAGGAGCTTGTAGTTATGGCCGTGCGTGTGGAAGCAGGGGCCCTGGTAATGCGGAAGCCGGTGTGCGGCGTTGAACTGGAACTCGACCCGAAGGATCACACGCCGATGACCTGGGCGGTCAGGCTCCGCTCGCGGGGTCCGTCGAGCTCCGCGAACAGAATGCTCTGCCACTGCCCGAGGGGGATGTTGCCGCCCTGGATGGGAAGCGTCACCGCGTGTCCGAGGACGATGGCCCGGATATGTGCGTCGGCGTTCTTGCGCTCGCAGTCGGAGCAGTCCTCGCAGTTGTGGAGATATCCGTGCTCGCGGTGGGCGAGCCGCTCGAGGAAGTTTTTGACGTCCGCCATGAGCGCGGCCTGGAACTCGTTGATGAAGAGCGCCGTCGTGGTGTGGAGGGTCGAGAGGATCAGGAATCCCGCCTTGATGCCGGAGGACTTGACCAGGTCCTTGATCCGGTCGGTGACGTTGTAGAGCTCCACCCGGGAGCCCGTCACCACGTTGAGCGTTCGCGAGAACATCTTCAGCTTGCCGTCCAGCACCTCGAAGGAAATCTCCTCTGGATCCAGTGTCTTCACGATGACGCTGGCGCTCTCGGACGCCCCATTGTTCATGTTGGTGTACTCCTTCTCCTGGTCTGGCTCTAGCGGTTCAATATTCGACAAAGCCGGGGGGTTCGCAAGTGGATGCCGTCTCCGGTCGAGCGCGATTCGTCGGTTCAAGACTCGTGAGAACTGGGTTTCCGTCAACTCTGGATACCGTTGCAGCCGAAACAATTAATCTATTACAGCGTCAGGAGTTTGGCAACTCCTCCTTGCCCGAGTCGAGTGGCAGCATGTAAGCTGCGGCGAGCGCTGCCGATGCCTTCCCTGGTGGACAAGCCCTTTCGCGACGAGCTGCTTCGACTGCTCGACCAGTCCTCGTGTCTCTTCGAGCCTCACCAAATCCTTGTCTATGAGTGCGATGGGTCGACGGCCTTCAAATCCGCCCCGGACGCGGTGGTTCTCCCGAGGTCGACCGAGGAGGTGGCCGCGGTCGTCCGTCTCTGCGATCGGGCGGGCGTCCCCTTTCTCGCGCGTGGCGCGGGAACCGGGCTTTCGGGCGGCGCGACCCCGCGGGAGGGCGGGCTCGTCATTTCCCTGACGCGCATGAACCGCCTCCTGGATCTCGATCTCGAAAACCGCATCGCCCTCTGCCAGACGGGCCTCGTGAACCTGGAGATCTCCCGGACGGTCGCCTCCCACGGCCTCTATTTCGCGCCCGATCCCTCGAGCCAGTCCTCCTGCACGCTCGGGGGAAACGTCGCCGAGAACTCCGGAGGTCCCCACTGTTTCAAGTACGGGGCGACCACCGCCCACATCCTCGGTCTCACGGTGGTGCTGCCGTCGGGTGAAATCGTTCACATCGGCGGGCCCCGGGACGGAGTCGGCTACGACCTGGTGGGACTCTTCGTGGGCTCGGAAGGAACGTTCGGCATAGCGACCGAAGCGCTCATCCGGCTCATGCCCGTACCCGAGACCGCGAAGACTCTCCTCGCCCCGTTCCGCAACATGGTGACGGCCTGCGAAGCGGTCTCCCAGATCGTGGCTTCGGGGATCGTGCCCGCGGCGCTCGAGATGCTCGATCGACCCACGATCGAGGTGGTCGAGGCGGGAGTCATCGCCGCCGGCTATCCCCGCGACGCCGAGGCGGTGCTTCTGGTCGAGCTCGACGGGGCCGCCTGCGGAATGGACCGGCTCCTTTCCGAGGTACGCCGCATCTGCCTCGAGCGGGGGGCAATCTCGGTCTCCGTAGCTCGCGACGAGGCGGAGCGGGCGCGGCTCTGGCTCGGCCGCAAAGCGGCTTTCGGGGCCATGGGCCGCATGTCGACCGACCTCTACGTCCAGGACGGCGTCGTCCCCCGGTCGAGGCTTCCCGAGACCCTCGAGCGCGTCGCCGCGATCGCGGCCAAGCACCGCATCCGCGTCGCGAACGTGTTTCACGCCGGAGACGGCAACATCCATCCCTGCATTCCCTACGACGGCCGGGACGAGGACGAGAAGGAGCGGGTCCTCGAGGCGAGCCGCGAGATCATGGAGCTTTGCGTCGCCATGGGAGGCTCCATCAGCGGCGAGCACGGGATCGGGACCGAGAAGTCGAGCTACATGAGCCTGCTGTTCTCGGAGGACGATCTGGCTTGGATGCTCTCGGTGCGCGAAGTGTGGAACCCGAAGGGGCTCCTCAATCCAGCGAAGGTCCTGCCGACGGGCTCGAGCTGCGGAGAGACGAGGTCGCTTCCGAGCGTCGCGGCCTCCGCGGGGGCGTGGATTTGACGATCGAGGAGGCCTCTTCTCTGAAGCGCCTTCTCGGCGAGGTCGAGGCGCGGCCTCCCGGTCCCGCGGATCCGGCGATCGACGGCCTCTCGCCCGCTCTGGTTCTCGAGCCCGAGACCGAGGAAGGCTGCTCGCGCGCGCTGGCGCTATGCCAGACCGAGGGAATGGCGGTGGTTCCCCTCGGGGCGGGCACGAGGCTCGAAGTCGGAAACCCGCCGAGCCGTCTCGACGTCTACCTCTCGACCCGGGCGCTCGAGGGAATCGTGGAGCACGCGGAAGGAGATCTCACCGTCGTGGTCCGGGCGGGCACTTCGCTCGAGGCCCTCAATCGGGAGCTTTCGGGCGCCCGCCAGTTCCTGCCCCTGGGTCCGCCCCTTCCCGGGAAGGCGACGATTGGTGGAGTCCTCGCTCTGGGCGAGCCGGGTTTCCGACGCCGCCCCGGCGCCCGCCCGCGGGATCTCCTCCTGGGCTTCGAGGCGATCCTCGCCGATGGCACGAAGGTCAAGGCGGGAGGGCGCGTGGTGAAGAACGTGGCCGGATACGAGCTCTCGAAGCTCCTCGTCGGCTCCGCGGGAACTCTCGCCGTGGTCACGCGCGCGTGCTTGAGGCTTCGCGCGCTTCCCGAGGAGGTCGTGACCCTGGCGCTTCCGTTCTCGCGGCTCTCTCGCGCGGCGCAGGCGGTTCACGCGATCGCGCGTCAGGCCGTCCTTCCCGAGGCGGTCGCTCTCCTCAACCCCGAGCTCTCGAAGGAGAACGGCTTCGAGGATTGGACGCTTCTCGCGCGTTTCGAGGGATTCCGGGAGGAGACGAGCGAAGGCACCGACGCGGCGCGAAAGCAGGCGGGTCGGCGCGGTGCTGCGGCCGCCTCTTCGGACGTCTGGGACAGGCTCCGGGACTTTCCCGCTAGGCCTCTCGGCGAGGTCGAGCTCCTGCTGCGCGGGCAGGCGACGCCTTCGCGCGTTTTCGCGCTCGCGGAGTCCTGGCAGGATGGTGGACCTCTCGTCGCCTATCCCGACTCCGGAATCGTCTACAGCCAGACGAGGGATCCCGAGGCTCTGGCGAACCGGCGCGAGACCGCGGCTCTGTGGGGGGCGAACACCGTCGTAGAGCGAGCGCCTTCGTCGATCAAGAACGAGATCGATGTCTACGGCGAAGCTCCCGGAGGCTTCGAGATCATGAAACGCATCAAAGAGAAGCTCGACCCCCGCGGCATCCTCTCTCCGGGCCGGTTCGCAGGGCGCCTGTGACGACGCTCTACGAGAAGACGCTCGCCTGCGTGCACTGCGGGCTGTGCCTTCCCGCCTGTCCGGCATACCGAGTCGACCCTCGCGAGTCGCTCGCCCCCCGGGGACAGGTCTATAACATCCGCGCGGTCCTCGAGGGACGCCTCGAGCTCACTCCGGCCCTCGCCTCCGAGATCTACGAGTGCCTCGCCTGCCGCGGGTGCGAGTCCGTGTGCCCCTCGGGAGTTCCCGTCGGCTCGATCGTCGAGCAGGCGCGCGGGCTCATCACCGAGAAGGGACTCGAGGGGCGGTCCGCGCGGTTTCTGAAGCGCGTCCTCCTCTCGGGTGTGCTCGCGCATCCGCGAAGACTCTCGATGCTCATGGCGCTCCTCCGCGTCTACGAGCGCTCGGGGATGCGTTCGCTCGTCCGTTTTCTGCTCGCGAGATTCTCTCCCGCTCTCGCCGCGCGCGAGCGCCTCATGCCTGAAGTCGGCCGCAAGCCCGAGCCCCTTCCCGCGCTCGCCTCGCCCTCGGGAGAAAAGCGCTCGCGGGTCGCGCTCTTCACCGGCTGCATCGCGTCTCACTGCTTCTCGGACGTCAACGAGGCGACGGTGCGGGTCCTCCAGAGAAACGGGTTCGAGGTCGTCATTCCGAAGGACCAGGTCTGCTGCGGCGCCCTGCACCAGCACAACGGCCTTCCCGACACCGGCCGGGATCTCGCCCGCAGAAACGTGGAGGTCTTCGAGCGGACCGGGGCCGAGCACGTGGTGGTGAACGCCGCCGGATGCGGCGCGGCGCTCTCCGAGTACGGAGAGATCCTGGAGGCGGACGCCCGCGCGTCCGCCTTCGCGTCGCGCGTGGTGGATATCTCGGCCCTCCTGGTTCGCGAGGGCTTCGAGGCTCCGACCACAAGGCTCGCCCCTACGCGCGTCGCCTACGACGCCCCCTGCCACCTCTTCCACGCGCAGAGAGTGAAGAACGAGCCGCGCGAGATCCTCCGGAGCATTCCGGGGGTCGTGCTCGTCGACCACCACGAGTCCGAAAGATGCTGCGGGAGCGCCGGCATCTTCAACGTTACCCACTACGCGATGTCGATGGAGGTCCTCGAGGGGAAGATGCGCGAGATCGCGAAGGTGAGGCCGGACGTCATCGCCACGGGAAACCCGGGGTGCCACATCCAGCTCTCGGAGGGCGTGCGCCGGTCAGGGCTGCGAGCGCAGGTGGTGCACCCCGTCGTCCTCCTCGACCGTGCCTATCGATCTTAGACTCGAGGCTTGGAGGACAGGAAGAAGACTCTTGCCTGCCTGTGGAGCGGCTAGATGGTGAGGACCAGCTTCCCGCTCGTTTGTCGGCTTTCGAGTAAGCGATGGGCTTCGCCCGCCTTGGCCAACGGGAGGGTTCGATCGATTGCGACCTCGAGCTCCCCCTTCTCCATCCAAGAGAGGACGTCTCCCGCGCGCGCGAGGATCTCGGCGCGGTCCAGGTTGTAGTGGGCGAGGCTCGGCCGCGTCAGGAAGAGCGAGCCCCTCTTCGCGAGCTCCCCGGGATCGAAGGGCGGCACGGGTCCGCTCGACTGACCGAAGAGCGCCAGAAGCCCCCGTGGCCGCAGGGAGCGAAGGCTCTTGTCGAAGGTCGTCTTCCCCACGGAATCGTAGACCACGTCGAGTCCGCGTCCGTCCGTCTCGCGGCGCGCGATCTCCTCGAAGTCCTCCTCCGTGTAGCGAATCACCACGTCCGCTCCCGCGCGCCTCGCCGCTTCCGCCTTGGCTTCGGTCGACACCGTTCCCAGGACGCGGGCGCCTCGTTTCTTCGCCATCTGCACCAGAAGAAGACCCACTCCCCCGGCGGCCGCATGAACGAGGGCCTGGTGTCCGGGGGCGAGCGGGAACGTCGAGTGCGCGAGGTAGTGCGCCGTCATTCCCTGCAGCATCGCCGCCGCGGCGGCCTCGAAGCTCACGCGCTCGGGGATGGGGACGAGCCTCCAGGCGGGCACGACGGCAAGCTCCGCGTAGGAGCCCGTCGACATCGCATACGCGACGCGGTCGCCGGGCCGCACCTCGGTGACCTCCGCCCCCACCGCTTCCACGACACCCGCTCCCTCGTTTCCCGGAGTGAAAGGCAATGGCAGCGGGTACAGACCGATTCGGTGATAGATGTCGATGAAGTTGACCCCCGCGGCCGAAATCCGCACGAGCGCTTCTTTGGGCCCCGGAGTCGGAGCTCCCGTTTCCTCGAGGACCAGGACCTCCGGCCCTCCAACTGCGTGAACGCGAATGGCTTTCATGGCGGCCCCCGCCGAAAAGCTACTGCAAAGTTGCTACTGCCGGCAACCTTTTGTTAGCATTGGCTGTTTGCTCATCCTGCCCCGAAGGTCCGAAGCTACGAAAGGAACGTATAGGCCAACAATGGCCAACTTGCCGCTAGCCAATATCTTCAACCGCAAGACCCGCACTACCGTCGGGATCCTCGCCGTCGCGCTCGGGGTCTCGACCGTTCTGGTGCTCGTCGGCCTCGCGCAGGGAAGCCTCGACGAGACCGCGCAGCGCATCCAGAACGTCGGCGCCGACATCCTTTTCCAGGCACCGGACGCTTCGGCGTTTCTCGCCATCAGCGCCGGCGTCCTTCCCCAGCGGCTCGAGCCTCTCCTTCGCGAGACGCCTGGCGTCGACGAGGTGACGCCGGTGCTGGTGAACAACGTCACCCGGATCAAGGACGCCCAGAAGTTCGTCATGATCTTCGGCATCGATCCCGTGAGCTACAACCGCATCGGCCACGGGCTCGAGATCGTCGAGGGGCGCGGCCTCGAGAAGCCCGGCGACCTGCTGGTGGACACCGTTCTCGCCCAGGCGGACCAGATCAAAGTCGGAGACAAGCTCGAGATCATGAACCGCGAGTTCGAAGTCGTGGGAATTCCCCGAGCGGGCGCCGGCGTGCGCATCTACATGGGGCTGGAAGATATGCAGACGGCGACGGCCCAGCCCGGTGACGTCTCGTTCTTCTTCGTGAAGGCGCAGGACGACAAGGACGTCGCCGCGGTGGCGGCGGAGCTCGAGAAGCGCTTCGAGGGCTACAAGGTCACGGCGCTCGAGTTCCTCAGCGACGCGATGAAAGAGAACGCCCTCGGCCTAAAGGAGTTCATCCGCGCTCTGTCTTTCTTCGCCGCGCTCATCAGCGGCCTCGTCATCCTGCTCGCGATGTACACGACGATTATCGAGCGCACCCGGGAGATCGGAATCCTGAAAGCTCTCGGCGCCAGCCGGGCGTATATCCTGAAGGTGGTGATGGCGGAGTCGTTCCTCATCTGCGTCATGGGAGTGGGAGCGGGATTCCTCCTCTCGGTCATCGGGCGCGCGGCTCTCCTCCGCTTCTTTCCCACCCTGACCGTCGACCTGATTCCCCGCTGGTTCCTCCTCTCGGCTATCCTAGGCATCGGGGGAGGGCTCCTCGGAGCGCTCTATCCCGCGTATCGGGCGGCGAAGCTCGATCCGGTGGAAGCGCTCAACTCCGAGTGACCGAGGTCGCCGACGAAGGAAGCATGACCGAACGGAAAAGCGTTCTACGGACCGTGGCCGTGCGCATGGTCTATCGCACCGGCTCGCTCGACGTCCCGGCGCTCCAGGGAATCGATCTCGACGTGAAGCAGGGAGAGTTCGTTTCCATCATGGGCCCGTCGGGATGCGGAAAGACCACTCTCCTCCATATCCTCGGAGGGCTCGCGCAGCCCACTTCGGGGCACGTGTTCGTGGACGGCATCGACCTCGCCGCCATCTCCGACGCCGAGAGGACCCGGCTCCGGTGCCGGAAGATCGGCTTCGTGTTCCAGCGGTTCAACCTCCTCACCACACTCACCGTACAGGGGAACATCGAGATCGCGCGGCAGATTTACGGCGGCAAGCCTATCAGCCGGCAGGAGGTCGGGGATCTCCTGGAGATCGTGCACCTGCGCCACAAGCTCGACTTCAAACCGCTCGAGCTATCGGTGGGCGAACAACAGCGCGTCGCCATCGCGAGAGCTCTCGTGAACGAGCCCGCGATTCTGCTCGCCGACGAGCCCACGGGAAACCTCGACTCGCGAAACTCGGAGCAGGTGCTGAGGCTCCTCGCGGACGTCAACCGGGAAAAGGGCCAGACGATCGTGATGATCACCCACAACCCCCAGGCGGCGGAGATGGGAAATCGCACGATCGAGATGCTGGACGGCCAGATCGTCAGCCACGGCACCGCCCCCGAGCTCGTCCGCGAGTCGCGGGAGGCGCGCACCCGCGCGCGCTAGACTCCAATCAGGGGTCCGAGACATGCAGCAGATTCGACTTGTCCTATTCGCTTTCGCGGTTTCCCTGTTCGTCGGTGTGCCCGCGCGCGCCGAGCGCCTGGACGAAATCCTGGCCGAAATGGACAAGGCGGGAAAGCGCCTCAAGACCATGACCGCGGATTTCGTCCAGACGGATCACGACTACCTGCTCAAGGACGAGGAGGAAACCCGCGGGAAGCTCTACCTCGCGGTGCCGGGCCGCATCCGCTGGGAACACGCGCCTCCTCGCGAGAAGGTGCTCCTGGTGAAAGACGATCTGGTCCGGGTCTACAACCCCGCCGCTCACCAGGTGCACGAATTTCGTCGGGGCAAGGGATCGAAGAGCGGCGGCGCCGATTTGCTCATCGGGTTCGGGAGCGGGAACGAGAAGATCCGCGAGACGCACGAAGTGAGCCTGGTCGAGGAGACGGATTCCACGGTCACGCTCTCCCTCCTGCCGAAGGATCCGGCGAAGTCGCTCTTCACCAAGGTCGAGCTCACCCTCGACAAGAAGACCTGGACCCCGGTCCGCTCCGTGTTCCACTCGCCCAACCGCAACCGCGCGGACATCCGCTTCGAGAACGTGGTGTTGAACCGCGATCTCCCCCCGGGCACCTTCGAGTTGAAACTGCCTGCGAACGTCGAGATCATTCGGAACTGAGATGCGCTTCCATCCCCGGCGAGCCCAGACCCGCCTGCGCGAGCTCTGGATGATCGCGAAGGGGTTGGCATCGACGGGTCACCCCATCCTCGCCCACGTCGTCCCCATGCGGCGGTGCAATCTCGCCTGCACCTACTGCAACGAGTTCGACGACTTCTCGACACCGGTCCCTCTCGAGGAGATGAAGGGGAGGATCGACCACCTCGGGAGACTCGGGACTTCGGTCGTGACCATCAGCGGAGGCGAGCCGACGCTTCATCCCGATCTCGACGAGATCATCCGGAGGATCCGGAAGAACGGGATGATCGCGGGACTCATCACCAACGGCTACTTCCTGACGCCGGAGAGAATCGACCGGCTGAACCGGGCCGGGCTCCAGCACCTCCAGATCAGCATCGACAACGTGAACCCCGACGCCGTCTCCAAGAAGTCGCTCAAGGTTCTCGACCAGAAGCTCCGGAACCTGGCGGAGCACGCGCACTTCTACGTGAACATCAACTCCGTCATCGGAAGCGGCATCAAGGACCCGGAGGACGCGGTCGCCGTGGCCGAGCGCGCGGTGGCTCTCGGATTTTCCACCACGCTCGGGATCATCCACGACGGCTCGGGGAAGCTCGTTCCTCTGGGCTCGAAAGAGATGTCGGTCTACGACCGGCTCCGCGCGCACGGAAAGAAGAGCTACGCCCGCTTTCTCGGGTTTCGCGAGAATCTCGCGCACGGCCGGCCCCACAACTGGCGCTGCCGCGCCGGAGGCCGCTACCTCTATATCTGCGAGGACGGGAGGGTCCACCTCTGCTCGCAGCAAAGGGGCTACCCCGGGGTGCCTCTCGTCGAGTACACCCGCGAGGATCTGAAGCGCGAGCA
>DAISKN010000095.1:0-13947 GCA_036820975.1 Acidobacteriota bacterium
GGCGTCGGGCTCGGTCGTCATCAGGAGCGCGTTCGCTCCCTCGGTGGGAAAGAGAGTGCCGAAAGAAGCGACGATGGTGGCGTCCCCACCCGCGATCATGCCGGTAAGCCCGGACTCGAAGCTCCCGTCGGCGCCTCCGAGGATCGAGCTCGCGGTGCGCGCGCTCCCCGAGAGAAGCAGCAGGCCGCAAATCGAGAGAGCTCCGAGCGCCGCTTTCCGATTCGCGCGGTGCATCGCTGCCCTTCTCCCGCTCACAGCCCCGTTCCTGGGGTTGATTCTGCGCGCCGAGATCGAACTTCGATATCGGGATGACTCGTCATCCCGACGGACCTGTTCCCGATCGGTGGCGGACGCGAGACGCCTCATCGTCGGCCTCGTTCTTCAGCCGCTGCGGCATCCGCGGAGACCGTGCCTACGTGGACCGGCTCGAGCACCACCGTGCGGACGTCAGCCGCACGCAGCGCCTCCGCGAGGCGGGCGCCCGCGACGTACAGCGGCGCCGCGAAGACGCTATCCCGGAACGGCGTCCGCAGGCGCGAGTTGCCGAATCGTTCGAACGTAGCCAGCAGGTCCTTCTCCAATATCGGGGGCGGCAACGAGTCGTATACTAGAGTTGCGGGTACGTGAGGTATCCCGAAATAGCCGTCCCGATCGCAATGCGGACAGGGCCGCTCACGCACGATGCCGGACGTCGCTCTGGAGAAGGGCGGAAGCACCGCTTCCGGCACGAGCTGCCAGAACGGAAGGGGCTCGGCGCTGTTCCCACGAACCACGGGCCCCAGGCACTTCACCCCACGGTCGAGAAGAAGCTCGCCGAGGCTTCCTGAGACCAGAATCTCGTCATCCAGGGTGGAGAATAGATCCGCCGCCGGCGCCTTGAATCGGGGCAGCTTCAGCGGACCTACCTGGAGCGCGCCCGTCCCACAGGCGGGGCACGCTCCTTCCATCGAGTACTCCGTGCCGCTCGATGGACCGCCGCACACGTTCACGCCCTTCTTCACCACGATCCGATAGAGCATGGACGGCATCAGAAGAAGTACCTCGCGACAGCGTTCAGGTACTCGGGGTAGTTCCGGTAAACGATCTGATAGGCGTTCCACACCTGCTCTCGCGTGTAACGGGCGCCTCTTGGCAAATGCTGGTACAACGCCTGCGAGATTGCATTGTGCTCGGCCTGCGTCAGAACCTGCGACGGCGCGGCCGCGATCTCCGCCTTGGTGTAATGCCAGGCGCGGAGATGTCGCGCCTCGAGAATGTGGTGCGCCTGGATGGCGCCGCCGTGGCCTTTGGTGACTGATTGCAGCACGTTGTACGGGGCGATCGGACTGGTTGGTCCCACCAGTGCGTGCCGGCCGACTTGGAGTGTGTTCCTCGCCGCGGCGATTCGCCATGCCAGCTTCGCAGCGAGCGCCCCCGTCACGTAGAAGGCCGCGCCGTGCACCGCACCCTCCAATGCGGCGATGGCAAAGCTCTCGAGGGTGGTTTGCGCGTTGATGCTGGCCACGGAGTTGAGCGTCGCCCCGATCGCCATCGCCGTGGAGAGGCCCCCGATGCTGAAATCGCCGAAAAGCCCGGTCGGGTCGCGGTAGTTTACGGGATTGTTGAAGGCGTAGCTGTATCGATGCAGCGACGCGGGGCTCTCGACCTCTCCATCGACTGGATCCAGGCTCAGGAAGCGCCCCGTCGCCGGATCCATCCAGCGCGCGCGGTTGTAGTAGAGCTCTCCCTTCGCCCCGAGCGGCTCGCCCGCGAAGAGGTACGGATTGGGGTCCGACCCGGTGTGCTCGATCAGATTGCCGAAAGCGTCGTAGGTGTAGCTGTCGGTGACCGCGCCCGTCTCGTCGGTCAGCCGTCGCACGGAGCCGAGCCCGTCGGCATGATAGAAGCGGGTTCCCGTCGGTCGGAGGACGGAGAGGAGCGCGTCCCCCGCCCGGATGTAGTGGGCGAGAAGAACGCCTCCCCCGGACACCTCGGCAACGACGTGGCTCAGCTCGCTGCGACTGTCGACCAAGTAGCGAGTGATGGAAGTTGGACCGCCAGGCGGCGTGACCGACGTTTCGACTCGATTGCCTGCCGGGTCGTACCGGTGTTGCTCCACCGTGCCGTCGGCATGGATCGTCTCGATGAGCCGAGACTCCGAGTCCCACGCATTCACCAGGCCGTCAGCGCCAGAGCGCGTCAGGAGTCTCCCGTCATCGTCCCACGTGTAGGAGGTAGCGCTGTCGAGGAGCAGCCGATCGCGCTCGTCGTAAGTGAGAATCCGGGTGAACGTGCCTGCCGAGCTGCCTGAATCGACTCGTACCAGATTCGAGGCGGGATCGTAAGCGTACGAGCTGTCCGACACGGGGCCCGACAGGGTCGTTACCGTCTCGCGGGTCAGTCGGTTCGCGGCATCGTAGACGTAGCTGCGGGTCGTCCCGTCCGCTTCCACGATCTGCGAACGATTGTTGTCAGCACCGATGGTGTAGCCGTAGGACTGCAAGACCGCAGAAGCGGCGTTGCGGGTGACCAGACTCAGCATCTGGTCGAGCTGGTTGTAGCCGTAGGTCGTGGTGATGCCGTTCGGATGAGACAGTGTCGCCCGCATTCCGGTGGCGTCATGAACGAGGGCGTGGGGCCGACCGAGGGGATCGGTGACCGTCAAGAGCCGATTCCCCGCGTCGTACGTCTGGGTCTGCGACCTGGGTAATCCGCCGACAGTCGCCGTGAGGCTTGTCAGTCTCGAGCCCGGGTCGTAGGCGTAGGTGAGACCGAGGTTCTCCGGCTGGGCGATCGAGGCCAGGCGGTCGCGGACGTCGTAGGTGTAGCTCGTCGTGCCCCGAACGTCGGTAACCGCGGAGATCTTGCCGGTTGTCGTGTAGCTCCATTGAGCCGAGGAGCCGTCGGGATGCAGGCGCTCGACCAGCCGGTTCATCTCGTCGTAGGCGTAGGTGGTGACCGCTCCGCCGAAATCCCTGCGCTCGACGAGCTTTCCCGCGAGGTCGTACTGGCGGAGCTGGGCGAGGCCGCCGGGGAGAATGCGCCGGATCTCGCGGCCCATCTCGTCGAATTCGAAACGGGTGGTATGGCCGTTGGGATCCGTCTGGCTCGTGCGGTTTCCGACCTCGTCATAGGTGAACGTCCAGACATTCCCCATGGGATCGGTCACCGAAGTGAGCTGCATCATCGGGTCGTAGCCGTAGAGGGTCTCCCGCCCGGCGCGGTCCCGTATCCGCGCCGGCATCGGCGGCGAGTTCGGCGTGTACTCGATCCGCTCCTCCGTCCCGTCGGGGAAAGTCGTCCTTACCAGCAGCTTCCGGGCATCGAGCTCGAAGGCGGTAGTCTGGCCCTTCGCGTTCTGCTCGGCGATGCGATTGCCGTTCGCGTCATAGGTGAAACGGGTGGCGTTTCCCAGGGCGTCTGTGACCTTGAGGGTGCGCCCGGCATCGTCGAGCTCGATCGCGGTGCGGTTACCGTTCTCGTCTCGCGTCGCGACGAGGCGATTGGCGTCGTCGTACTCCCGGCTCATGACAGAGCTGTCGGGGGCGGTGACGCTCTGTATCGACCCGCGCAGCGTGTAGGCGTAAGTCTTGGTCTCGCCCCGCCGGTCGATCTGGCTGAGGACTCGTCCCTCGGCGTCGTAAACGGTCTCCTCCGTAGTCGCGTCGGGATAAATCGTCCGGATGCGGCGATTCAACTCGTCGTACTCGTGGCGCGTTTCGCGGCCGAGGGGGTCGATCTCGCTCGTCAGGTTCCCGTTCTCGTCGAAGCCCTGCCGCGTCACTCCGCCGTCGGGGTGCGTCGCCTGCGTCAGGCGGCCGAGGGCATCGTAGACATTGGTCGTCACCAGAGTCTGAGGTGTGCCGTTGACGAGGCGGGTCCGAGTCTCCGTCAGGACGTTCCCGTTCGCGTCATAGGTGAAGCTTTCCAGGTTCCCAATAGGGTCGGAGACCGAGATGAGATTCGAGGCGGAGTCGTAGGTGTACAGGGTGGTCGCCGCCCGCGCATCCGTGAGGCTTCGGACGTTTCCCCTCGCGTCGTAGGTGCGGGTGGTGACGTTCCCGTTGGCATCCGTCACCGTGAGAAGGTTTCCGTTGGCGTCGTACGTGAAGGTTTCCGTTGCGCCCTTCGCGTCGACGTGGGTGAGCATCCGGTTGAAGTTGTTGTACGTCCAGGTCTCGGTGTTGCCGAGAGCGTCGGTCTGGCTCGTCCGGTTGTTCCCGGCATCGTAGGTATAGGTGGTGGTGTTGCCGAGCGGATCCGTGATCGTCAGAAGATTGCCGTTGACGTCGAACGTTCGCGTGGTGACCGTCCCGTCGGGGTGGGTCTCGCTCGTGACGTTCCCGCGCTCGTCGTACTCCAGCACCGTGACCCGGCCGAGCCGATCGCGGATGACTTCGGAGTTTCCGAGGTCGCGGTCGAACTCGACGCGGTTTCCGAGAGCGTCGATGGTCGCGACCAGACGTCCGTCGTCGTCGTACTCGCTCCGCACCGAGCGGTTGCCCCGCGGGTCTACGATCTCGAGCAGGTTGTGGCGGTCGTCGTAGGAATAGGTTGTCTCGGCGAGCGTGGGGTCGACGGTCCGCGTCAGATCGCCACTCGTGTCGTACTCGTAGAGATAGACGTTGCCTTTCGGATCGGTGATGGTGCGGATGCGTCCCGATCCATCGCGGGCGAAGGTGACCGACTTCCCGGTCGATGAAGCGATGCCTCCGGGGCCGAAGGTGATCACGTTGCCGTTGCGATCCTCGGCACGCGTCATGCCCGCGGTGCGGTCGAAGTCGAAGACCCGGCGGTCCCGGGTCGTGAGCCGAACCTGGGTCACGTCGTAGGGAAGGAACTCGTCGATCTCGACGACCTCGCCGCTGCCCGCGACCCAGAGCACCTCGGTGTTTCCCAGGATGCTGAGGGTGGCGCCGGGGGTTTCTCCGTCGAGGAAAACGTAGCGGGCGGAGGCGAAACATCCTCCGAACGTGGCACCCGCGGGGGCGAGAGCGAGGCCGAACCGGTAGGACTCGGTGTCGCTCAGCTTGATGGTGGTGACGTGCTCGGCCAGTTCCACGACTTGCTGGCAGGGAAGGCCGAATGGTCCACCACCCGGGAGAATCTGCCAGCCCACACCGGGAGTGCGGTTGTGCTGGAACTTGCCCTGGCGTGTCTCGACGAACCACCCGACCCCGAAGTCCCGCTTGCTCTTGATCCGGCTGTCGTAGGTGCGGATGACGTCGATGGGAAGCCCGGCGAAGGGGAAGGTGACGTCGGTGAACGAGATCCGGTAATTCCCGACTTTCTGCTCGCCGGCGACCTCGAAGACGCGCTCGGTGACGGAGATGAGCCCGTTGACGTCCTCGGCGAGCAGGCGCACGCGATAGAGGCCGTTCTCGCGGAGCGTCGGATCGAACGTGCCCAACACTCCGTCGACGACCGAAACGTCTCCGGTGGCGAAGGGGACGAACGTGCTCTCGTTCACGTAGGACGCGGAGAGCTCGTACCTCACGAGCGTGTCGTCTTCGGCGGTGCCGACGATATCCGTCAGAGTCTCGATGACCGCAGCGTCCTCGGGCTCGAGGAAGGAGACGACGGGTGCCGTATCGTCCGCATCCGGGTCGACGGCGCGGAAGGTGTCGGTTGTCGTCGATTCGTTCCCCGTGGCATCGCGGGCGAGAGCGGCCGCGATGTACTGCCCAAGGGCGGGGGGCGTGAAGACCACCGTTCCCGACGAGTCGAGCGCCACCGGAGTCCCGTTGATCTCGAGCCGGGTCTCGGAAACGCCGATGTTGTCGCTGGCGATGACGCTGATGGTCACCGAATCGCCGAGCGGCACCGTGTGGGGCGCGATGCTCAGCGCGATCGCCGGTGGAGAGGAATCGGGGGTCCCTTGCGCCTCGAACGTGGTCGACCCGACGCCCTCGTTCCCGGAGGCATCCGACGCTCGGGCGGTGAACGTGTACGTCCCGGGCTGGAAGGGCTTGTAGGTCGCGTGTCCGGAGGCGTCGAGCGGAAGCGGAAGGTCGCCCGTGGTTCCGGGGCCGTTCACGACGAGCGAGCGCGCCACGACGGCAACGTTGTCGGCCGCGACCACCGTCGCGGTAACGACCTGCCCCAGATCGACGACCGGCGGCGCCGCGGTGACGCCGACGACGGGCGGGAGAACGTCGGCGCCCACGTTGAACGAGGTCGACGCAGTGCCGACGTTGCCGGCGGCGTCGGTGGCGGTCGCGGCGACCGCGTACGTCCCGGGAGCCCCGGGAGCATAGGTGCCGACACCCTGGGTGTTCAGCGGCACCGGCGAGCCGTTGACCGTCAGCGTCCTCGAGATCACCACGCGGTCGTCGGTGACGTTCACCCGGATGCTGACGACGTGTCCCACGAGGAGGGGATCGGGGGCCTGGAGCTCGAGGGTTACCGAAGGCGCCTCGACGTCGGCCGGGAGCAGGTCGAAGGCGACGCTCCGGGTGCCGCGATTTCCGAGCGCGTCGAACGCGGTGATTGTGGCCAGATGAGGACCCACCGCCGTCGGCGTGAAGACGTGGGTCGCGGTTCCATCCGCGAGATCCGCGAGAACGTCGACGTCGGTGTCTCCCGACGGGCCCGTGAGGGTGAGGGTGGCCGAGAACAGGCCGTCCTCGTCGAAGGCGGTGATATCGACGGTGACGGAATCGCCGACCTCGATGATCGACGGGCTTACCGAGAGCAGGAGCCTCGGATAGGGGATGTCGTTGACGAGAAGTCGATTCTGCTCTCTCGGGCGCGCCACCAGGACGTCGAGGTCCAGGTCGGCGTCGGCGTCGAAGAGCGCGAGCCCGAAGCTCCTCCGGGTATCCTCGGGGAGCTTGTCCGGGGTCGCTTCGAGGAAGTGACCGGTCCCGTCGTTGAAGAGGAGCCGGTCCTGTCCCGCCGCGGCCAGCACCAGGTCGAGGTCGCCGTCGAAATCGACGTCGCCCGAGCGAACCTGGATCGGGAACGCGTCTAGCGGCGGCGCGCGCGCCGCGGTCTGGTCGCTGAAGGCGCCGCTTCCGTCGTTCAGAAGGATCTTCAGGCCGCTGGAGCCGGCGGCGAGCACCAGGTCGAGCGCGCCGTCGCCATCCACGTCGGAAGGCTCCGCGTCCAGACCCTCGACCACGAGCGCCGGGAGGCGGGTGGTGGTGAGGTCGGCGAAGAAGCCGAGGCCATCGTTGACGAGAAGCCGGCTGGATACGCCCTGGTTGAGGAAGAAGATATCGAGCGACCCGTTTCCCTCCACGTCCAGGAGCTCGATGTCGTAGGTTCGGTCGGAATCCGGGAGGAGGATCAGCCACGACTGGTCAGCGAAAACTCCCGCGCCGTCGTTTATGAAAATCCGGTTCTGGTTTCCCCGGTTGGCGACGACCAGGTCCAGATCGGAGTCGGAATCGAGATCTCCGAGCGCGGCCGCGATGCTCACCTGGACCAGCGCGGGAAGCCTGGACGGCGTCTCGTCGGCGAAGCGGCCGGTTCCGTCGTTGATCAGGATTCGGTTGGTTCCGGATGCGTTTGCCAGGAAGAGGTCCTGATCGCCGTCGCCGTCGACGTCGCCGATAACGACGGAGAGCGTCGTATCCGAAAGCGCCGGCAGCCGGGTGCCCGTCTCGTCGGCGAAAAAGCCCGCGTCGTTGATCCAGAGCCGGCTCTGCCCTCCGTTCGCGACGAGGATGTCGAGATCGGCGTCGCCATCGACGTCACCAACGGCGACGTCGTACGTCGCCTCCGAGCGCGCCGGCAGCCTCGAATCCGTCTCGTCGAGAAACGGCGGGAGCGTGGCCTCGTCGAGCGCGAGAACGCCGGGAGAAATAACGAGCGCGCAGGCGAGCGCCAGCGCCGCCGGGCCTTTCGGCCACGCGCCCATGCGATCAACGCGCATCGGGTTGTGGTTTGGGCTTGGGGGTGGTTTCGGCGGTCTCTTCTGGTCCGGTCGGTTCGGGATGTTCGGTCGTTTCCGACTCCGGGTCCATTTCCGGATGCACGAGGCTCATGACGCGCTCGAGCAGCTCGGCGTCGTCGCCAAAGTCCTCCGGGAGCCTCCAGGGCTCCTCCAGGTAGAGCGCTCTCAGGTCGGCGTCCGAGAGCGCCTTCAAGTCATCGATTGAGATTCTCTCGTCGTCCGGATCGGGGCTCGCTTCTTCCGGGGGCTCGGCGGGCTCGGGGGTCTGCTCTTCGACGGCAGCGGCGTCAGGGACGGAAGGAGGGTCCTGGCTTTGCGATTCCTGGGCGCTGACGGGGAACGCGAAAAACACGAGAACGAGGACGGTGGCCCCCGCCGCGCCGGCCCAGCCAGATGACGACCCGGATGATTTTCGAGCGAACCGACAACACGAGAGGCGCATAACCCCCCCCATGGCACCCCAAACCGGCGGGGATTGTAAAACGAGGGGTCCTTCGGCGTCAAGGCGAGAAAAAGAGCGAAAGAGAGGGACGCGGTTACCGAAGTGACAGCTGGACTCCCCCCCAGAACGACCGACCGGGCTCGGGAAACCCGATGAAGCTCTGGTAGCTCTCGTTCATGAGGTTGTCGACCCTTCCCCGGATCTCCCAACGGTCCGAGAACCGCCACGTGGCGGCGGCGTCCCAGACGGCGTACCCGTCGACGGATTCGATCTCGGGCACGGGGAGCTGGCGATCGAAGCTCGAAGAGACGAAGCGGCCCTCGCCGCGAAGGGTGAGCGGTGAGACCGGAGTCCAGGTCGCGCGTACCCCCGCCGTCAACTCCGGCTGATTGAGCGGAGGCGAATTCGATTCCGGGTCATTGACGCTCTGCCAGGTGACGTTCGACGAGAGCGCCAGCCCGTCCACCGGGCGGAGGCCGGCGGCCAGCTCGACTCCTCTCGCCTCGACCCGCGAACGGTTCACGTGGGTGAAACTGTCGAAGTCGAAGTCGATGAGATTCCGGAACTCGTTGAAGAACACCCCGATGTAGACGTCCAGACCTCGCGACTCCGCGCGATGCTCGATGCCGAGGTCGAAGCCCCGGCTCGTCTCCGGGCTGAGCCCGGGATTTCCTCCGAGAGCCGGTGGGCTTCCCAGCACGAAGAAGCTCGGGAGCTTGAACGCGCGGCTCAACGACCCGCGGAGGAAGCTCGTCCCGTCGCCGATCCGGTAGCGCGCTCCCACCCGCGGACTCCACTCGACCGGCGTGTCCTCGGGAAGATCGGCCCGCAGCCCGAGCTCGACGAGGAGCCGGCCCTTCTCCGCGACCACTTCGGTGAACGCTCCCGGAGTCGTCCGCGAGAGGTCGTAATCGCCCGGAACCTCTCCGCCGAATTCCGGCGGGAGGAGGAGCGCGCTTTCATTCGAGCCGTTCTCCTGCTCCAGGTCGACACCCGCGCTCCATTGCACGCCGCGGGAAGCCGCAACGGTCGTGAGCCAACCGAACCGCGCCCTGAGATAGGACGTCCCCTCGAGGGAAGGAGGCACGAGCGGGAGCGTACCCGGGCTCTCGCGATCGAGGTCGTGATGGTAGAACGTCGCCGATGCGCGGTGCTTCCACGTTTCGCCCAGCGGGAGAGCGAGGTCGGCGCCGAGGCTCCATTCGCCGTGCTCGGAATGGCGCACCTCGCCCGTCCCATGGATCGGCCCTCCGGAGGCCTCGGGGTAATCGTCCGCATCCCAGGACGCCGCTCGTCCCGCGAGCCGGAAAGAGGCCTTGCTGCCGATGGGAACGCTCATCGTCCCCTGAAAGTTGAGCTGCTCGAAGGATTCGTCGGCGACTCTTTCCCGCTCCTGCTCCCATCCCGCTCCGACGAAGAACTCGGAACGCCCCGCGGACCCCGATGCCGCCGCAGTCGCCCGGAAAAAAGAGGCGTCTCCCCCGTCCGCGCTCAGCCGGACGCGCTCGCCTGCGCGCCGCCGGGTCATGATGTGAATGACTCCGCCGAGCGCGCTCGATCCGTAGAAGTAGGAAAGAGGCCCCCGGGCCACCTCGATCCGCTCGATGCTGCTCGTCGGAAGGCTCTTGAGGTTGACCGCCCCCCCTTCGAGGTCGGTCGAATCGTTCAAGGGAACGCCGTCCAGGAGAACGAGGGTGAAGTTGGGATCGCCGCCACGGATCTGCGCCGAGGACGACCCGCCTCGGGACCCGCTCGTCGAGATGTGGACTCCCGCCACTTGCTCTAGAAGCTCGTCCACGGTGCGGGCCTGGGACGATTCGATCGCTTCGCGGTCGATGACGGTGACCGTCGCCGCCGGAGAGGCGGGCGCCCGGGCCCGGACCAGCACGTCCTCGCGAAACGCGGGAAGCTGCTCTTCCTCCTCGCTCGAGGACGCCGGCGGCGTTTGCTGCGCCCCAGCCGACGAGGCGAGCGCGAGCGAAAGGAGAATGGTCCTCACGAAGCTCATTCTCTCAAATCGGACGGCGATCGACTACGGAATGCCGCGGCCCGCCGCTCTTGACGGCCCGACTCTCCCGCTGTTACGGTCAGGAAGGCTCCATGTCTCGCCACACGCCGCCCGCCTGGTTCGTTGCGGTGACCGCCGTTTTCACCCTCGTCATCCTGGTGATGGCCGTGGCCGAGACGTCGGTCTGGACCCACTATCTCATCGATCGAGGAGAGGTCCTGTGCCTCGGGGGACTCGGGTTCGCCCTCGGCGCCGGGCTGCACCTCCATCGAAAGGGAAGGCTCGGGGCCTCGCTTCCCCTTTTCGTTCCCTGGCTCCTCTACCCGGTGGTGACCCAGGGCGACCAGATCATCGACAACCTGACGATCGGCGGAATGCGCCTCTTCGCCCATGCCGTTCTTCTGATCCTGTTCCTGGCACCTCTCGCCGTGGCGGCGGCGGGAGCGAAGTTTCTCCGCCGGCCGCCATGGGTCGCCGCCCTTCTTCTTCTCGAGATCGGGATCGCGCACCGCTATCTCGGCGCGATCATGGTGGGGCTTCTCATCGCCACACTCCTCGTCTACCTCGGCTGGGTCGTCGCGAGGCCCCGCGCGCCGGCGAGGGTCACCCCCGCGATCGGCGGCGGAAGAACCGCCCTCTCGATTCTCGTCGCCGGGATCGTTCTCTCCCTCGCGCTCTACCTCGGGTACAAGCATCGTCCCGGCGCCTACCAGGGAAGCCCGCATCATTTTCACGACCCGTCTCGCCCCGGCCAGGACTACGCTCTCGATCAGGTGCGGCTTCCAGCGGGTGAAGCGACGCCTCTTCCCGCGGAGACTCTCGCCGAGGCCCGAGCGCTGCTCGCCTCTTATAGCGAGGCTCTCGAGAAACTCCTAGGCGCGTATTACGTTCTCGATCGCAACTACAACTACGCGTTCCATAACGCACTCTTCCTTCGCGATACCCCGGTCGTCCCCGGGTTCCGCGCGTCGGCGCTCGAGGGCATCGCGGAAGCGCGGCGGGAAGCGGAGGAAGCGGGCGACAGACGCGCGGCGCTCGGAGGAGCGCTCGCCTGCTCCCATCCTCTGTCCGCGTTCCTGGCAGAAGTGGCACGCTTCAGCGACTTCCAGTTCGATCGCGCGCTGCTTCTCGAGGAAATGAGCGGGAGATTCGAGAGAACCGAGGCCGGGCTCCAGCACGCGACGCACCTCTATGAAGGAGAGGGCAAGATCCTGGGCATCCGGCTCGCTCAGGTGGTCCGGAAGCATCAACCCCTCATCGAGCGATCGGATTTCGCGGGCGTCACGTCTCCGTTCGTCGAGGCCGCCGCCCGCATCGAGGCCAGGTATGCCGACCGGATCGTGGGGTTCTGACGGCATGGAATCGAGGGTCGATCCTTCGCAGATTACCGAGCTCGCCACCGCCTACTGGCGCTCGATGGCGCTCCTCGCCGCGAACCGACTGGGGATCTTCCAGCACCTCGCCTCCGGGAGCCTCACCGCGGACGAGCTCGCAGAGCGCTGCGGCGCCCATCCCCGCTCTCTCGGCCTTCTGCTGAACAGCCTCGTCGGGCTCGGGCTTCTCGAAGAGAACGAAGCCCGCTACCGAAACGGCCCCGCGGCGCGGACGTTCCTGGTCCCCGGCGGGCCCGCCTATCTGGGAGAGGCCATCCGCTACGCCGAGGACCTCTACCCTGTGTGGGGCCGCCTCGCCGAGAGCGTTCTCGAGAACCGTCCGGCGACGACGCCGGAGTCGCTCCTCGGCGCCGACCCCGAGAAGACTCGCCACTTCGTCCTCGGAATGCACAACCGCGCGATCGGCATCGCCCGTTCGCTCGCGGCCTCCCTGGACCTCTCGGGCCGTCGTCACCTGCTCGACGTCGGCGGCGGACCCGGAACCTACGCCGCGATCCTGGTCGCGAAGACCCCCGGACTCCGGGCGACGGTTCTCGACCTCGAGCCGGTCACGAAGATCTGCCGCGATCTCCTCAAGGAGGTCGAAGCGGGAGACCGCATCGACGTCCTGCCCGGCGACTATCACGAGACCGCCTTCCCATCGGCGGACGTCGTCCTCATGTCCGGCATCCTCCATCGCGAGACGGAGGCGTCCGCTCGAGCGCTCCTCGCGAAGGCCTTCGAAGCGCTCCCGCCGGGTGGGGGTATCGTCGTGGCCGACGTGCATTTCACGGACGGTCGCAGGGTCTCGCCGCCCTTCACCGCACTCTTCGCGCTCAATATGCTTCTCACCAGCGCCCACGGCTCGGCGCACGCGGAGACCGAGGTCTCCCGCTGGCTCGCCGACGCCGGGTTTCGCGGGATCGAGGTGAAACCGCTTCCTCCGCCGATGCCGCATTCGATCGTCTCAGGAACGAAACCCTTGAGTGCAGGAGCCTGATGAATTTCGAACGCAGGAGAGTCTCAACGCAAGAGGGCAACGGCGCGACGTCGCGCAGAAGAAACGGAAATTTTGTGGCGTCTTTGCGTCCTTGCATCTTTGCGTTACTTTCCCTTCTCTCCGGAGCGCTCGCTCTCGGCTCACAGTCCGTAGGCGAGAGTCCTCAGCCTCCCGAGCCTGTAGTCGAGCGGCTCGAGGACGGCCGCGTTCGGGTCGAAGGCATCCTCATCGACCCCTCCAAACGAGAGCTCCGAGTCCCCGGATTCCGGAATACGGCCACGGTCTTGGAGTACCTCGCGAACGCGCGCCAGGGGCACAAGTCCTACGAGAGCGCCCTGGAGCTCGACGCAACCGCGACCGGCTTCAACGTGGCGATGATCCTCCTCGGTTTGGACGCGAGCCGCTCGACCCCCTCGCGCCATAAGTTCGATCCCGAGCCGCCGCGGGGCGACCCCGTCGAGATCTGGATCGAGTGGAAGGACGCGAAGACCGGGGAGACGATCCGGGTGCGGGCCGAGGAGCTGGTCTACAATGCGCAAACCGAGCGAACGCTCGAGGAAGGACGCTGGGTCTACACGGGGTCGGTGTTCCTGCCCGGCGGGGAGTACATGGCCGAGGTGGACGGCGTTCTCATCGGCTTCATGCACTGCCCGGAATCCATCATCGACAGTCCCCGGGCTCTCGACGCCCGGTACGGCCTCTACCAGATCAATCCGGAGCTTTCCCGGCGTGGACTCGAGCCGGGGACGGAAGTGTGGGTCACCGTGCGCGCCCTCTTTGGCCAGACCGGTCCATGAAAGAAACCCCGGTCGTTTCTTCTCAAAAGGAGCATCGAATATGCGCTTCATCGGCTTCGCCCTGATGCTCGGCTCGCTCGCGCTCGCCGTGTCGACGCCCGTTCGCGCCCAGGCGCCGCCTTCGGGGGCCGGGCTCTCCGAGGCCACGAAAAACGAGATTCTGGGAAGCATCCGAAGGGGACTTCGCTATCTGGAGGAGCATCAGAAGCCGGACGGATCGTGGGAGAGCGATATCGGGATTACCGGCCTCGCGGCCCTTTCCTTCCTCCGCAACCCCGAGGGGGCGGGAGGAACGATTCCCCCGAACGTGGAGCGCGCTCTCGCCTATATCGTCTCGCTCGAGAAGCCCGACGGAGGGATCTACGTGCGCGATCTGCCCAACTACTACACCGCGGTCGCTCTCAAAGCGATCGTCGCGTCGGGCAAACCGGAGTACTCCCCTCTCATC
>DAISKN010000096.1:0-13762 GCA_036820975.1 Acidobacteriota bacterium
GCGCAGCGAAGGAGGTCGTGGAAAAGTACGGGGCGATCGACGTGCCCTGGGGCGATGTCTTCCGCATCGCCTACGGCGGGAAGGATCTCCCCGCGAATGGAGCTCCCGGAGAGCCGGACGGCGCCTTCCGCACGGCGTACTTCGAGCCCGGCGAGAACCATCGGTATCGGATCGCGGGAGGGGACACGTACTACGCCGCCGTCGAGTTCTCCGAACCGGTGAAGGCGAGGGTCCTCACGGCCTACGGAAGCTCGACCCAGCCCGGCTCGCCCCACCGCGGAGATCAACTCGAGCTCTTCGCTCGCCAGGAGATGCGGCCCGCCTGGCGCACGCGCGCCGAGATCGAGGCGAACCTCGAAACGAGAGAAACCCTGCCCCGCCGATGAAGGCTCCCCTCGGGGGCGTGGAAATCCCCCGGATCCTCAAGTAAACTCATTCGTTACGCTGGAGCGCACCGCATGATCCGAGTAAGCATCGAGGAAAAGAACCGGAAGCTCGAGGAAGTCCTCGAGCAATTGAAAAAGGCGCGGCCGGGCGAGGAGTGGGAGCTCCTGTCGTCATTCACCCGCGTCGTCTACTCGTCCCTCCCGGACTGGATGGCGCTCGGGATCGTTACCAGCGATCTCGCGGAGCGGATCTGGGACAACTATCGGTTCTTCGTCAAGGAGCTGCCGCCTCCGACGCAGCTCTACCGCGGGCTCCCCGGCCTTCACGTCGTGGTGCGGCATTCGATCGAGGCGGAGTCCCTCCATACCGTCCGCGGGAAGTCCATTCCCATGGACACCACCATCGTCGAGACCCACACTCCGGACGCCCCTTTCATCTTCGACAGCCTCAAGAACTACTTTCTCAAGGCCGGTCTCCGCGTTTTCTCCGCCATCCATCCCATCCTGACGGTGCGAAGGCAATGGGAGCGGGTGGTGTGGATAGGCGATCCCTATCAGGAAGGGGACAAGGAGCTCCTCTGCCGCTTCCGGATCGAGCACGTCGAGTCCAAGGACCGCCTGAGGCGGATACAGCACGAGATTTACTCGATGCTCAAGTGCCTGTTCCTCGCTCTCGAGGACTTCGACGACATGCTGGCCGCGGTCGACGACTCGTCCCGGCGCCTCCGGTCCCGGGACGACGGGCACGACCTCGCGCCGACGAGAGAATTCCTCCGGTGGCTCAACCAGGAGAATTTCATCTTCATGGGGGTCGCGAGCTACCGGCTCGGAGCGGACGGGGCCGCCGACCGGCAGGAGGAGAGCGCTCTCGGGGTCTTTCGCGACCCGGCTCTGCTTCCCGTCGTGTTTCCCGGCGTCATGGAAAAGCTGGAAAGTCAGATCGTGCCCGCGGCCGACGACAAGACCCTGGTGGAGATCGACTATTGCCGCGACGCCTCGGCGATCTATCACCTCGAGCCCATCGACGCCATCGTCATCCGACAGTGGACGGAGCACGAGAACCTCGAGCGCGCGACGCTTCTCCTGGGGAGGTTCTCCCAGGGCTCCTTCGTGCAGCGCTCGGCCGACGTGCCGCTCCTCCGGGAAAAGCAGCGGTGGCTCCTGGAGAACTCCAACACCGCGTCCATGTCCCACGCGTTTCGCCAGATTCGCGCGCTCTTCAACCGCTTCCCGCGGCGCGAGCTCTTCTACGCCTCCGCCTCCGAGCTGAAGCCTTTCCTCGATCAGGTCGCCCAGATGACGGGCGACGACGAGATCGCCATTCACCTCCGCCTGGGCCGAGGCTACGCCGCGCTCTACGTGGGCTTCACGCGAATGCGCTACTCCTATCGGGTGGAGCAGGCCCTCGCCAGGGCCCTTTCCGAGCGCTTCGGTCCCGTCGACTCCACCGCTTCCGAGGACGCGAGCACCGTCCAGATTCTGGCGTTTTACTTCGACCTCGACCGGCTCGAGCATCCGATCGACGAGGAAGCGGCGAAGCGCATCGTCGAAGAACTGGTCACCACCTGGGAGGACTCGGTCGCCCGGGCGCTAACCGAGCATTTCGGCGAAAGAAGGGGGAGAGAGCTCCTCGGCCGGTGGGTCACGCCCGAGACCCGAAGCGGCATCTACCGCGAATCGACGCCTCCGCTCGAAGTCCCGCTCGATATCGAGCATCTCGAGGCGCTCGAGGATCGGCTCGAGGTCGGGGGCACGCCGAAAGACCCGGAGCGGCTCACCCTCAGCCTCTACTCCGTCCAGACGCTCGGCTTCGTCGAGACCCTGGCGACGCTGCGGAACCTCGGGCTCCGCGTCACCGGCGAAATCCACATCCCCATCCGCAGGCCCGACGGGCTGAAAGTGCACCTCTATCGCTACGACATCGAGGATTCTCCCGAGCGGATCGCGTCCGTGGTGGACGGCTCGTCCCGGCTCGCCGATGCCCTGCGCGCGCTCGGCGAGGAGCGGGCGACGGATGGCGCCATCAACGCCCTCATTCTGACCGCCGGTCTCACCTGGAGACAGGTCGAAGTGCTCCGGACGTTCCGGAACCATCTGCAGCAGATCCGCCCTCACTACAGCCTGGACACGGTGAACGGCGTGGTATTGCAGAATGCCGGGGTCGCCATGGCGCTGTTCCGCGCCTTCGAATCGCGGTTCGACCCCGGGGTCGCCGGGCGGGAGAAGGCGATGCAGAAGGCGCAAGAGGAGCTGGAACAGGCGCTGAACGGGGTCAGGAATCTCGTGGACGACGAGGTTCTGCGAGCGCTGGCGAACCTCATTTCTTCTTCGGTGCGCACCAACTTCTACCAGAGACCCGAGCGGCCGGTCATCGCCGTCAAGGTAGAGAGCGGCAAGGTGGAGGGAATGCCCTCGCCGAAGCCGCTCTTCGAGATCTACGTCCATGCGCGCAAGCTCGAGGGAATCCACCTGCGCGGCGGCAAGGTGGCCCGCGGCGGGATTCGCTGGAGCGACCGACACGACGACTTTCGCATCGAGATCCTCGGGTTGATGAAGACCCAGACGGTGAAGAACGCCATCATCGTGCCCGTGGGCGCGAAGGGGGGGTTCGTGCTGAAAGGAGAGCTCCCGCCGCGGCCCTCACTCGATGCCTACCTCGTGGATCGATATCGGGAGTTCATCTCCGGGCTTCTCGACGTGACCGACAATATCGTGGACGGCAAGGTCGTCCATCCTCCGGAGGTGGTGCTGCACGACGGCGACGACCCCTATCTGGTGGTAGCCGCCGACAAGGGCACCGCCCACCTGTCGGACACCGCGAACACGGTGTCGAAGCACTACGGCTTCTGGCTGGGCGACGCTTTCGCCTCTGGCGGAAGCGTCGGCTACGACCACAAGAAGGTCGGCATCACCGCCCGCGGCGCCTGGGAATGCATCAAGCAGCATTTCCAGAACCTCGGGGTCGACATCTCGAACGCGCCCTTCACCGCGGTCGGTATCGGGGACATGGCGGGGGACGTCTTCGGCAACGGAATGCTGCTGTCGCGTACCATGCGTCTCGTCGCCGCCTTCAATCACGTGCACATCTTCATCGATCCCGCTCCCGACGCCGAAAAGAGCTACGCCGAGCGGGAGCGGCTCTTCCGTCTCCCGCGCTCGAGCTGGCGCGACTATCAGGCTTCGCTCATCAGCAAGGGGGGCGGGGTCTTCGACCGCTCGGCGAAGAGCATTCCCGTGAGCCCCGAAGCGAAGGCCCTCCTCGGAATCGAGGCCGACAAGGTGAGCGGCGAGGAGATGATCCGCCGCATTCTGGCGGCGCCGGTGGACCTTCTGTACAACGGGGGAATCGGAACCTACGTCAAGGGCTCGACGGAGGAGCACGTCGCCGTCGGCGACCGGACCAACGATCGCGTCCGGGTGGACGCGTCCGACCTGAGGACGCGAGTGGTCGGCGAGGGGGGAAACCTGGGCTTCACCCAGCGCGGCAGGCTCGAGTATTGGAGCAAGGGCGGCCACCTCAATACCGACGCCATCGACAACTCCGGCGGCGTCGACATGTCCGACCACGAGGTGAACATCAAGATTCTGATGGACCTGCTGGTGAAGAAGGGCGAGCTGAAGGTGGGCGAGCGCGGCTCGGTCATGGAGGACATGACGGAGGACGTCGCTCGACTGGTGCTCATGGACAACGCCGCCCAGGCGCTGGCGCTGACGCTCGACGGCCGGAGGAGCGCCGCGCGCTACGAGGAGTTCGTCGATCTGGTCTACGAGCTCATCACCAACGGTGTGATGGACCGGCTGGGAAACGACGTCCCATCCCGCAAGGAGCTCCTCGAGAGCGAGACCCGGCCGCGGGGCCTCCCCCGACCGCTGCTCGCCCTCTTGCTCTCTCACGTGAAGATCTGGGCGTTCTCGCGCATCCTCGAGAGCGACTTTCCCGAGAGCATCGAGGGCCTGCCATTCCTCACGGGCTATTTCCCCAGACGGCTCCAGGTGTTCTCCAAGCATTTCGGAGAGCACCGTTTGAAACGCGAGATCATCGCGACCGGCGCCGCGAACCACCTCGTCAACCATGCCGGCGTCGACTTCCTGTCGCGGATGACGCGAGAGACCGGCCGCCCGCCGGGAGACGTCGTCACGAGCTACATGGAGTGCTCGCGCGGCGAGAAGGCGAGGGAAAAACGGGAGGAAATTCAGGCGTCCGGCCGGAGCGCCTCCGACATCCAGAAGGCGCTCCTCGATCTCGAGGAAGTCCTGGAAAAGGCCACGAAGGCGGCCCTCGGCGGAAAGACCTCCGACCCCGCTCCGGCCGCGCCCGGCTCGAAGAAGAAAAGCGCCCGCTGAGGCCGCGACTTCGATGGGTGGACGTCGTCTCGCGCCCTGTCCCGACAAGCCGAACTGCGTGTCGACGCAATCGACGGACGCCGCGAAGCGCATGCCGGCCCTCGGATTCGCGGGAGAGGTCGAGCCCGTCCGGGCGGCGATCCTGGACGTTCTCGCGCGAGCTCCGCGGGCCCGGGTGGTGGAAGCGGGGGAGGACTACATCCACGCCGAGTTCACGACGCTCCTCCTCCGGTTCGTCGACGACGTGGAGTTCTCGATCGACGCCGGGGCGAAGCGCGTCGATTTCCGTTCGGCCTCGCGCGTAGGCCACTCGGACCTGGGGACCAACCGCAGGCGGATGGAAGAGCTCTCCCGGAAGCTCGAAGGGCTTTCCGGGCTCAAACGGCTGCCGCCCTCAAGCTGAGGGAGATTCCTGGGCCACCCCGCGGTTTTCCGTGAGGGACATCGACTTCATCGAAAGGGAAAAGCGGTACACCGAAACGAAACAAGGCCCTCCAAGTCCCTTTCGTTGGCATCCCCGTCTCCCGGCTACCGTCGGCCCGTCGATTCCGTTTTGGCACAGGCGGTGGAAGAATCCCACGTACATAAGGAGAAAGATCTGTGGGGAATTATCACTTTGGAAGGTGGCACCCACTTGTTAAGTCGTTGATTCGCACGGGGATATTCAAAATACACATTGACAGGTATGGGGAAAATGAGTAGGCTTTCAGTACCCAACCCGCCCCACGATCTAGATCACGGGAAGTCTCGGCGGCTCGACGAGCCGCCGGTGGGAGGTTGCGATGCACATTCAGAAGTCACAGCAGGCCGAACAGGCCGGAGCCGTCTCGGCGACGGCTCCAGTGGCGACGAGCACTCTCCAAGTGGTTTGCTTCTCGACCTACGTCTCCGACCCGGTTCGCCAGGAACCGCGGCATCGTGACGCCCGCAACTTTCTCCTCGCGCTCCGGGGAGAGCGAATCGAAGGGGAGTCGAGGATTCCCGTTGGAGACGAGGAGCGCCGCCTCTCCGCCACCAACGCCAACGATTCGATCGACTGGTTCGGCGAGATGGTCGCTCGCTATCTGGCGCAAAACGATTTTCCGCGGCGGCTCGCGCTCGTTCCCGTTCCCACGTCGCGCACCACGCTCGAGTCGAGCGCCGGCCCCTGGACGTCGCTTCTCGCCATCTCCATCGCTTCCAACGGAGTCGAGGAGGCGGACATCGTCGACACGCTGCGGTGGAGGAGTCCGCTGCCCCCGCCCGGCCACCGATCCTCGACCACGGCGGAGCTCTTCGAGAACCTCGCCGTGACCCGCAGGCTCGACCCCGCCGTTCCCGTTGTCCTCGTCGACTACCTGTATACCTCGAGCGCCACGCTGCGGGCCTGCGCCGGCCGGCTGCGGGAGCAGGGGCTGTCGGTTCCGCTCGCGGTCTGCGCCGGACGGACGACGGATCAGGCGATCCACGCGGCCTTCACCGTCGTGATGGGAGAAATCTCGGTCTTCGAGCCGGGGCACTAAATTCCCGTCGACGTCCGCGGTTGCGGTAAGCTTCTCGAGCACTTTCGCAAGGAGCGGCTCGAGATGACTTCGATTTACAAGCAATACATCGGTGGGATCTGGGCGGAGGCGTCGAACGGCAAGACCTGGGACGTCATCAACCCGGCGACCGAGGAGACCGTCGCCACCGTTCCCTTCGGAAACGAGAGCGATGCCCTGGTCGCGCTCGAGGCCGCCGCGAGCGCGTTCCCCGGGTGGTCCACCGCGACCGCCTACGAGCGCGGGTCCTCCCTTCGACGAATCTCGGACCTGATTCGCGAGCGCGTCGACCGAATCGCGGAGGTCACGGTTCGAGAGAGCGGCAAGCCTCTGGCGCAGGCCAAAGGGGAATGGCAGGTGGCCGCGGATCTGTTCGAATGGTACTCGGAGGAGGGCAAGCGGGCTTACGGGCGAACGATTCCCTCGCGGCGCGCCTCCAAGCGGATGATGGTGCTGCGGCAGCCCATCGGCGTCGTGGGGGTGATCACCGCCTGGAACTTCCCCGCGTACAATCCGGTACGCGCCTGGGCGGCGGCGCTCGCCGCGGGATGCACCGTCGTCGCCCGTCCCTCGGAGCTCACCCCGCTCACGGCGATGGAGATCGTGAACCTCGCCCACGAAGCCGGGCTTCCGAAAGGTGTCTTGAACCTAGTCAACGGAGAGCCCGCCGGAATCGGCCAGGCGTTTCTCGACTCTCCTCTCTGCCGGAAGATCAGCTTCACCGGAAGCGTCCGCGTGGGCCGGATCCTGATGGACGGGGCCTCGCGAACGTTCACCCGTCTCTCGCTCGAGCTCGGGGGCAATGCTCCGGTCCTCGTCTTCCCCGACGCCGATCTCGAGGCGCTCGCCAAGTCCGCGGTCGCCGCCAAGTACAGGAACGCGGGCCAGGTCTGCGTCTCCCCCCAGCGTTTTCTCGTGCACCGAACCCGCGCGGAGGAGTTCTCCGAGCGGCTCGCGCCCCAGGTGCGGGCGCTGAAGGTAGGCGACGGGCTCGATCCCGCGACCGAAGTGGGACCGATGATCAACGCCGCTCAGAGGGATCGGGTCGAAGCGCTGGTCATGGACGCGCGCGCGAAGGGGGTCGCGGTGCTCGCGGGAGGCGGAAGGCCGGCCGAGCGGGGACGAGGATATTTCTTCGAGCCCACGGTGCTCGCGGGCGTCAAACCGGAGATGAGGGTCTTCGCGGAGGAGATTTTCGGCCCCGTTCTTCCCGTCGCGTCCTTCTCGGACGTCGACGAAGCCATCGCCGCCGCCAACAACACCGACTACGGCCTCGCCGCCTACGTCTGGACCAACGATCTCAAGACCTCGATACGCTGCTACGAGGGACTCCACTTCGGCATGGTGGGCGTGAACGAGTGGGCGCCGCAGGCGGCCGAGGCCCCGTTTCCTGGCTGGAAGCACAGCGGTCTCGGCGCGGAGTCGGGAGCCGAGGGCCTCGAGGAGTACCTGGAGAAGAAGCTCGTCGCCATCGGAAGCCTCTGAAGCGGCCGCGAAGAGCTCAGGGAATCGGCTGGAACGAGCCGTTTCCCAGCAGGCCCCGCACCGCTTCGACGTCGGACGGATCGAAGCGGATTCCCGTCAGGTAGCCGACGATCTCCCTCAACGGCTCGAACCTCTCGGCGCACCACACGATTCGCGCCGAGACCGAAAGGACGTCGCTCCGGAGGTGATTCTCGATCGAAAGGCCGACAGGGATGCCCACGGGGAGGCCCCGGTTGGTGATGAGGCAGCTCCCCGTCGCCGAGATGTTGGAGATGATTCCGAAGACCGGCCGCCGATCGGTATGGGGCGGGGAGTGGAGGCGCACCCCGATCGTCGAAAGCGGCAGGAACCGCGGAGCCTGATCCGCGTGCTCCGTCCCGGCGGCGGAAACGACTCTCTTGGCGCTCATTGCCATGTGATTCGACGGCGCCTGAATGAACGGGGGGATCGGATCCAGTCTGCACGCCATTCTCGGGTCCGTCAACAGCCCCTCTCCCGGCCGGGTGCGGCGTGGTTGATCTCCCAATCGGTACGCTGCTAGCCTCTCTATTCATGGTGCCCAAACGAATGGCGTTTCTGATGTGGATCGTGGGCTCGCTCGCGATCTCCTGCTCCGAGGCGAAGAAGGCTGCTCCTCCGCAAGCCGAGGTGGAGGCCCTTCTCAAACAGCGCGCCGAGACGGAAAAGCGCGAAGCCGAAGCGGATGTGAACCCGAACCTCGGCGTGAAGGTGACCTGGACGATACAGTCGGTCGAGGTGCGTCCCCAGCCGGCGAACGAGGCCGAGCCCTACCTCGGAACCATCAAGTTCGTGATCGAGAGTCAGACCCCCGAGCTCGATGGAGTGGCGACGGAGCGGCTGGAGAGGAGCTACGAATATGCCTGGGACCCGGCGACCGGCGCCTGGCTGCCGAAGTACTAGCGTTCTCCTCCTCGCGCTCGTCGCCGGGCCGGCGCTTGCGCAAAACCCGAGGGCCCGCGATCTCGGCGTCCCCTTCGGCGGGACTCCTGGACGTTGGAACGCAATCACCGACGTTCCCGGCGTCGAGGTCGGTCAGGTCACGCTGATCTCGGGCGAAGGTCCGCTCGTCGTGGGGACGGGGCCGGTCAGGACCGGCGTCACCGTGATCCATCCCCGCGGCAAAAGCAAGGATCCCGTATTCGGCGGATGGTTCACGCTGAACGGCAACGGGGAGATGACGGGTACGACCTGGGTCGAGGAGTCGGGGTTTCTGGAAGGCCCGATCGCCATCACCAACACGCACAGCGTCGGGGTGGTGAGAGACGCCGTGATCCGCTGGCAGGCGGAGCGCGGATTCCTGTTCCAGCCCTGGTCGCTTCCGGTGGTGGCGGAGACCTACGATGGATTCCTGAACGACATCAATGGATTCCACGTGAAGAGGGAGCACGCGGTCGAGGCTCTCGAGAAAGCGAGCTCGGGGCCCGTCGAGGAAGGAGCGGTCGGCGGCGGCACCGGGATGATCTGCTACGGCTTCAAGGGCGGGATCGGCACCTCCTCGCGGAGGCTCGAGGGAGGCTTCACCGTCGCCGCCCTGGTGCAGGCGAACTTTGGAGGCCGGCCGGAGCTCACCATCGCCGGTGTCCCCGTGGGCATGGAGCTCGTCTCGGTTCCGACTCCGCGCGACGAGGAGCAGGCTCTGGGGTCGATCATCATCGTCATCGCCACCGACGCGCCGCTATTGCCGCATCAGTTGAAGCGGCTCGCGCGGCGGGCCTCCCTGGGGCTCGCGCGCACCGGAGCGACCTCGGGAAACGGCTCGGGAGATATCTTCATCGCCTTTTCGACCGCAAACCCCGGCGCCGCGTCCGCCGATGGGACGAGCGCGGTGACTCTCCTCCCGAACGAAGGGCTCAACCCGATCTTCCGCGCGACCGTGGAATCGGTGGAAGAAGCGATCGTGAACGCGCTCGTCGCCGGAAGGACGATGACGGGAGTCGACGGACACCGCGTGGAGGGGCTCCCCCACGACGAGCTCCGCCGATTGCTCGGGAAGTACAACCGCCTCGCGAACTGAGGCCCGGGCTCAGCGATCGGCTTTGAGCAGATCGCGAATCTCGCCGAGGAGCTTCACCTCGGCAGGTGGCTCGGGCGGCGGCGCCGCTTCCTGTTTCGCCCGAAGGCGGTTCATCGCGCGGACGACGAGAAAGATCGCCGCGGCGACGAGTACGAAGTCCAGGATGTTGTTGATGAAGTGCCCGTACTTGATCACCGGGGCCCCCGCGGCTTCGGCGGCTTCGAGCGAGGCATGGGGGGTGTCGCCGAGATTGATGAAGAGCTGGGTGAAATCCACGTTCCCGGTGAGAAGGCCGATCGGCGGCATGATGACGTCGTTCACCAGCGAGGTGACGATCTTGCCGAAGGCGGCGCCGATGATGATACCCACCGCCATGTCCACCACGTTGCCCTTCAAGGCGAACTCTCGAAACTCCTTGAGCCAGTTTCCGATCATGAAGCAACCTCCCGCATTCCGCGTGGCTCCGATGAGCGACTAGTTGAAGAACACCCGGGCCTCGCCCTGTTTCGCCACCAGCTCGTCCAGATAGGCGAGCAGCGCATCGCGCCGCTTGATCAGGCTCTTCACCTGTCCTCCCATGAGGAGCTTCTCGAAGCTCGCCTCCAGGCTGGCGGCGTCCAGCGAACGGAGCTTCTCGACCATCTTCCGGTCGAACTGGACGGGGAGCTTCTTCTCGTCTTTTCCGATGTCGTCCTCGGTTATGAATCCCCGCGAGTGGTCGATGAGGACCATGTGCCAGTCGCCGTCCACGAGGAAGTTCTGGGCGTTGCGGTCCTTGTTCATGATGAGGACGTCGAACATCTTCATCACCGAGAGCTGGTGGCTCCACTCGCTCGGCCGGGTGGGCGCCTGGCCCTGGAGCTCCTTGTAGAGCTTGCAGTCTTTGACCCAGTACTGGAGAGAGCCTTTCTGCTTGTTGATGACGCGCTCGACCGTCGGCGGCACCATGTTCATGCCGAGAATCTTGTCGAGCTCGTAGGCTGCGATCTCCGCTTCGTAGCTCTCCCAGAACCCCTTCTGTCTCCCGCGCTGGATGGGCTTGAACGCGGCACCGAGCTCGACCCCGTCCTTCTTCAGGACGACCTTGCTCGGCTTCGTCACCCCCATCCCCACGTCCTCGACGGAAACCGGCTCCGCCGTCAGGAGCAACTCTTCGATCTCGCCCCCGCGCCCCACCCAGTCGATAGGACACTGGTGGGCTTCCTGAGCGACGGCGACGCCTCCTCGGGCCACAGAGAAAGCCATCAAGAGCAGAACGGGTCGCGTCATGGCGGTCTTGCCTCCGTTGGGTTCGGTCGTTCTCGGAGGGCACTACCTTGCTATCAATACGCCCCGGTTGCAAGTGCCAAATCCGGCGCGGATAATGAGATCACTCCGGAAATTCGAGCGACTTCCATGAAACCAGGCAAACTTCTGGCCGCCTGCCTTCTCGTTTGCTCCTCGGCGAGCGCCGCGAGCTCCGAGGACGAAGTCAAACCTCCGCTCCTCCCGAGAGACGGCGAGGCGGTGCTCCTGTTCCTTCTCGACAACTCGGCGAGCCTCCCGCCCCTCGACCCCGAAGTCCAGAGACGGGACGCGATCGAGAAGATCTACTCTTTCCTCAAGGGGCAGCCCTATCGACTGGTTCTCTTCGGCGGCCGGAGCGAGGTCTACATCGACGCGCCCCAGTACTACCGGAACTCGGGGCAGTGGACCGACTTCTACAATGCGTTCCAGGCGGCGCAGGAGCTGACCAGGGAGTATCCCGCGGGGACCGAGTTCAAGATGGTCCTCATCACCGACGGCAAGATCGACCCGTCCCCCGAGGAGTGGGCCGATCAGCAGGTCCCTCCGGGAGCGGACCTCCGGACTGTCGCCGGCGATCGAACCATCGAGCTCCTGAACCAGATCCGCCAGCCTCTCTACGCGATCGTGATCGGCCAGGAAGTCGACCTCGCGCTCATCCAGCGAATGGTCGTCGCCGCCAATGGCGAGATGGCGGCGAGCGAGTACGCCCAGGGGATCGCGGATTTCTTCGCCGACGACGGGATGCTCCTTCGCCGATTCATCTTCCGCGTCGAGGAAGACGAAGGGCTCGAAGTGATTCAGCCGGTGGTGACCCGCATCGCCACCCCCGCCAGTCCCAAGGTGGAGTTCTATATCGCGGGCTCTCTCGTCCTCGCCGTCGCGATGCTCGTCGGAGTCGGCGTGCGGTCCTACCCGGGCGCGGGGGACAGGGAGGTGCTCGAGCTTCGCACCGGAGAGCCGGTCCAGGTCTCGGTCGATCGACTGCGAAGACTCTCCTCGGACGTTCCCGCGTGGAGCTGGAAAGGACTGTCTCTGGTGGAGTCGTCGAAAAGCGCCGTCGCCATGCTTACGGCGCAGGAGGATTCCGTGGCGCTCCCGCCCGCGGGCTTCGCTCTCGACGGGCTCGACCAGACGTCGGCCGCGCTCATCGCCCTGCCCCTTCCCGCGCTCGGAGAAAAGCTCGAAGCGCTGGCGCGGGAAGGAAACAAGGACGAGCAGATCTACGCGCTGAACCTCGAGTACGTGTCCAAGGACATGGAGGAGCCGAGGGTGGAGCGGCTCATCACCAGCTCGCCCGCCGAGAGGAAGAAGCTCTCGGCGAACGATTTCCTGCGCGCCAAGGTCCATCTGATTCACAACGAGAAGCTCAGAAAGAAGCTCACCGGCTCCTGCGTCGTCTCGAAGATCTACGGCCTGAACGCGCAGGAGCAGGAGCTCCGGCCGGGGAGCAAGATCCAGCTCGGCCGCTACGAGTTCCGCGTCGACGAGCTCACCAGGGGCGGCCGGAAGGACTTCCGCCTGGGCCTGAGCTACGAGCGCGTGCCCTCGCCCCTCTTCTTGAAGCGCCTCGTGCCCGGCTCGATCCAGCGGGCGCTCCGGCTCCGCCGAAGCCACGAGCGCATCGTTCGCTGACGAGCTAGATCGGAAACGCCATTCCTGATAGCGTTTCCGGCGCCGTGACGTCGTTCGAGAAGCTGGGCGCTTTCTATCTGGGCCGGCCCTTCGATCCCGCGAAGGCCGCGCCGAGCTCCGCGCCGCTCCTCTACGACTCGAAAGACCTCACGACCCACGGCCTCATCGTGGGGATGACGGGAAGCGGCAAGACCGGCCTCGCCATCGTGCTGCTCGAGGAGGCGGCACTCGACGGGATTCCTTCCATCGTCATCGACCCCAAGGGGGACATGGCGAACCTCGCCCTCCGTTTTCCCGAACTGCGCGCCGAGGACTTCCTTCCGTGGATCGAGCCGCGCGAAGCACTTTCGCGTGGCATCACTCACGACGACCTGGCGCGCCAGACGGCGCGGATGTGGGAGGAGGGAATCGGGGAGTGGGGCCAGTCGAAGGACCGGCTCCGCGCGCTGGTGGCAGCGGGGGCCGTCGACGTCTACACCCCGGGGAGTACCTCGGGGCGGCCCGTCGCGGCGCTTCGGAGTCTGGGCGCTCCCTCCGCGAGCCTTCTCAAGGACGAGGACGCGCTCCGCGAGAGAATCGTGAACATCGTCTCCGGTCTTCTCGGTCTCGTCGGGATCGAAGCCGATCCGCTGACGAGCCGCGAGCACGTGCTCCTCGCGACCCTCCTCGACCGCGCCTGGCGCGCCGGAAACGACGCCAGCCTCGAGAGTCTCCTGAAGGCGGTCCAGTCGCCGCCGTTCCACAAGCTCGGGGCGCTCGACCTCGAGACCTTCTACCCCGAGAAGGATCGCTTCGCCCTCGCGGCGCGGCTCAACAGCCCCCTGGCGTCGCCGGCCTTCGCCGCCTGGCGGGAGGGAGAGCCCCTCGACGTGCAGCGCCTTCTCTACGGGAGCGACGGGAAGCCTCGGACCGCGATCTTCTCGATCGCGCATCTCAGCGACGACGCCCGCATGTTCTTCGTGACCCTCCTTCTGAACGAGGTCATCGGCTGGATGCGGGCGCAGGAGGGGACCGGGAGCCTTCGAGCGATTCTCTACATGGACGAGATCTTCGGCTTTTTCCCTCCGGTTGCG
>DAISKN010000097.1:0-13742 GCA_036820975.1 Acidobacteriota bacterium
CCTTCTCTTCGGCTCGTTCCCCGCCTGGCTGGCTTCGCGGGCGGCGCCGAGCGATCCCCTCAAAGAAGGAGGACGAGACACCGGAGGAGGCTCCGCGGGGCGATGGCTCCTGGTGTCCGAGGTCGCGCTCGCCACCATGCTCCTCATCGGAGCGGGCCTTTTGATCCGGAGCCTCGTCGAGCTCACGCGCGTCGACCCCGGCTTCCGCCCGGATGGGCTCCTGACGATGAACGTGGGGCTTCCCTACACGCGCTACGAGGGTGAGGCGCGCGTCGCGTTCCTGAGGCGTCTGGACGAGAAACTCTCGAGCCTGCCCGGCGTGGAGCGGGCCACGGTAGGCCTGGTCCTCCCGATGATGGGGTCGAGCTGGAGCTCGATCTTCATCGTCGGCGACCGTCCCGTCCCCGAGAGGAGCGAGCTTCCCGCCTCCCTTTTCACCCCCGTCGCCCTCGGCTACTTCGAGACGTTCGGAATCCCGCTCGTCCGCGGACGGCTCTTCGAGCCGGCGGACGGCGCGGATTCCGTCCAGGTGGTCGTCGTCAACCAGACCCTCGCGAACCGGCTCTGGCCCGGCGAGGACCCCGTCGGAAAAAGACTGAAGCAGGGCTGGCCGGAGAACGTGGGTCCGAACAACCCCTGGCGGGAGATCGTCGGCGTGGTGGGCGACGTGAAGCAGTTCGGCCTCGGGGAGGAGGTCGGGATGCAGACCTACATCCCCCTCGGCCAGAGCGGGAGCCAGATGTGGTCGGTGCAGGTCGCCCTCCGCACGGCGACGGGTCCCCTGGCCCAGGTCGAGCCGGTGAAGCGCGCGCTCTCCGAGCTGGATCGCTCGCTCCCCATCTACGACGTGCGGACGATGGAGGCGGCGATCGCGGAGTCCGTGGCTCCCCGTCGCTTCGCGATGATCCTGCTCGCGCTCTTCGCGGGACTGGCGCTCGTCCTCGCCGCCGTCGGACTCTACTCCGTCATCGCCTATTCGGTCGCGAGGCGCACGCGGGAGATCGGCCTCCGCATGTCGGTGGGAGCGGACCGCGGTTCGGTGTTCCGCCTGGTCGTCGGACAGGGGATGCGCTTCGCGGTCCTCGGAGCCGCCCTGGGAGTCGCGGTCGCGGCGGCGGCGAGCCAGGTTCTCGCGAGCTCCCTCTTCGAAGTGAGCGCGCGCGATCCGCTCACCTTTCTCCTCGTCCCCCTGCTGCTCCTGGGCGTCGCCTTCGTCGCGACCGCTGTTCCCGCCCTCGCCGCGACCCGCATCGATCCCATGCGGGCGCTCCGCTTCGAGTAGAGACCGCCTGCCCGACGACAACTCGACTGCCGGGATCTCGACCTGCTCCGGCGCGGGAAAATTCGCTCCGGTTACCCTGGTCGAGGCCCCGACCCTCCTGCGGCGCGGTTGACCTCGAGCCGGAGCTCTCAACGAGCGCCGCTGAGCCGGCGCTGCCGGAACACCTCATAGACGGCAATCCCGACCGTGGTCGAGAGATTGAGCGAGCGGACGGCGCCCTCCATCATGGGAACGCGCACCTGCCGGTCGCGGCGCCGCTCGCGGATTCGAGCAGGCAGTCCCGAAGTCTCCGATCCGAAGAGGAGCGCCACGCGTTCTGGATAGGAGACGTCCCAGATCGTCCCCTCCGCATCGGGCGTAACGAAGAACGGCTCTCCGAGCTCGGGAAGCGCTCTATCGAGCTCGTCGAAGCTTTCCCACAACCGGAGGGGGACCTTCTCCCAGTAGTCGAGCCCCGCTCTCCGGACCTCCTTCGCGTCGAGAGAGAACCCCAGCGGCTTCACCAGGTGGAGCGTCGCTCCCGCCGCGAGGCAGGTGCGTCCGGCGTTTCCCGCGTTCCAGTGGATCTCCGGCTCAACGAGGACGACGTGAATCTCGCCCATTTGTCGTTTTTTCAGGGGGGCGCCTGAGGTCCGCAGACGTACCGACAGAAGACCACGGCCGCGCCCCAGATCTCGGATCGGGAGACGTCAAGCGGACACAAGCGCTCCATGTTCTCTTCGAAGAAAATGGCGCACCGATCCACGGTCAGCACCTCGTCCGGCGCGGTGGCGGGCGTGCTGAAGATGCGCGTCCGGGTCTGGAGCTCGACTCCCTCGGCCTCCGCCCATTTCTTCAGGTCTTTCAAGAGGAGCTGGACCTGGCGCCGGGCTTCGGAAATAGTGATCTCGTTTTCCTGGTTCTTGCGGACGATCTCTTTCGCGCGAGCCTGGAGCTCCTCCTGGGGGGACGATTCGAGGAAGAGAGCGAGGAGGACGATCGCGAATCTCACCTGGAAAGATTAGCTCAGGAGCTGGATCGGGTCGCCCCGCTTGATCATCCCCTCGACCAGGACGGCGCCGTAGACTCCCGCCTTCCCGTCGTGGGCTAAAGCCACCGTCCGGAGGACGTCGGGGTTCGCCTCCCCGGTATCCGGGTCGAGCGAGATCATCATGCAGCGCGGATCGCGCTCGAGTATCGCTATCGTCGCTTTCGACCCTATCCGCAGCGTCCCGCCGACGTACGAATCCTCGACGAAGCCTTCGGCCGACCCGAAATCCGCGTAGAGGTTCGCGCGGAACCGCCGCCGATCGACCGCGGCTCCGAGCTCCTCGCCGAGGCGCCGCGCGGTTCCGACGCCGAAGAGCGAGACCGGGCGACAATCGGTCAGGGCTCGCTCCGATCTCAGCAGCGTCAATGTCGGGTCGCCGAGGCTTTCGATCAGAGCCGGGTCGTCGATCGCGAGCACCTCTCCGGACGGCGACTCGACGTCGACCACGAGCTCGGATAGCTCGGGGTACAGAGGCGTCAGCCCCGGCCCGAGGCTATCCGCCTCGGCCAGGTTGACCGGCTTCGCCGCCTTCTCCGGATGACGGAACCGCGGCCGATGGAGGAGCATCTCCTTCCGCTCCCGCCCCGTCAGGTACGGGAACCCCTTCTTGGCGCCCTCGCGCCGGAAGGCGAAGAGTCGATCGCCCAAGATCCCGGCGAACCCGAGGAACGCCTCCTCCAACTCCTCACCCCGCATGCTCTTGACGGGATAGCGCCAGAGAGCTTCGACCCTGCCGACGGCGGTCATGCATAGCGATAGTCCCAGGATGGTTCGTGGTTGTCAACCCGACGAAGTCCCAGGCATAATCGATCCAAACCTACAAAGCCCGGAGGAGTCATGACGGAAGCCGCGGTCGAGTGGCGGGCGACGAATCTCGTCGCTCTGGGGGAAGAGCTTCGCAACAAGATCTCCAGGGTCACGCAGCAGTTCGAGGAGCGGGCTTCGATCGCGAGGACCCAGGACGAGGCCAGCCGGCTTCGCCAGCGGTTGTCTCAGCTCGTGGACTCGATCCAGGTGAGCTACCGCTCCCAGCTCGAGCGCATGACCGGCGAGCAGGAGAGCCGCGACGAGTCCTTGTACGACACCACTCTCGCCGGCATCGACATGAACCGCCTCGTGTACCGCGGGGACCGCAAGGCGCTCGCGGAGCTCCTGGCCGACGCCGAGTTCTCGTCGACCGTCAACCAGCTCCTGTCGGACCTCAAGCCCTACAACGCCCGCAAGGATCTCCTGACGAAGGCGCTCAAGATCACCCGGGGAATGATGGGCGGCCTCTACCAGGTCACGGATCGCTGCGCGAAAACGTTGAAGCTGAACGCCGAGATCGAGGTCTACGTCAACCAGGACGGCCGCTTCAACGCCGCCTGCTATCCCCCGATGAAGGACAAGGTCCTGCTGTTCCTCACGAGCTCCCTCCTGGAGAAGTTCTCGCAGCAGGAGCTGGCGTTCGTCATCGGCCACGAGCTCGGGCACTACCTCTTCGAGCACACGCGCTTTCCCGTGGACTACATCCTTTCGAACCACGGAGGCCGGCTCTCGCCGCTGCACGCGATGAAGATGTACGCCTGGATCCGGAGCGCCGAGATCACCGCCGACCGGGTGGGTATGGTCTGCTGCGGCGATTTCGACGTCGCCGCCAACACCTTCTTCAAGCTCTCCTCGGGCATCACCACCGCCCAGTTCCAGTTCAATCTGAAGGACTACCTGGCGCAGCTCGAGGACCTGCAGGGCGAGGTCTCGGGACAGGAGGCGGACCCTCAGGACTGGTTCAGCACCCACCCGTTCAATCCGATGAGGCTCAAGGCGCTCGAGGTCTTCATCCAGGGCCAGGCCTACCACCAGCTCACCGGCAAGACCGGCGGCCGGCTCACCTCGGACCAGGTGGAGAACGAGGTCTCCGAGCTGATGAAGATCATGGAGCCGACGTATCTTCAGGATACCGGCGACATCGGGACCAAGGCCCGGCGGTTCCTCCTCGCGGCCGGGTTCCTCGTCGTGGGGGCGAACGGAGTCATCGTGTCCTCGGAGGTCAACGCGCTCGCGTCCGTGGTCGGCGCCCAGGTCTCGCCCGACGAGATCCGCCAGATGTTCAGCCGGCCCATCCCCGAGGTGAAGGAGCTGGTGCAGTCGCTATCGAAGGACCTGGTCGCGCTCATGACCGGGATGCAGAAGCTCCAGCTGGTGCGCGACCTGATCGTCATCTCCTACTCCGACGGCGCCATCGACGAGGCGGAGATCAACTGCCTGGTGTGGCTGTGCGAAGGTCTGGGCGTCGATCCCCGCTTCATCGAGCAGGTGCTGACCTCCGCCCGCCGCGGTGTCGATTGACGATCCGGGTCAGAGCCCGCGGACTTCGGCTTCGAGCCGCCGAAGCTCGCCCATGGATCGCTCGAGGGCGTCCCGCGACTCGGTGAGACGGCTCATCTCCGAGCGCACGAAGCGGGTGTAGGGGCCTACCGCTTCCTGGATCCGGGAAACGCTTCCCGCCGTCTCCTTCTCGAACTGCTGCCGGAGAGAGCTCATGAGCTGTTCCCTGACGACCCCGACTTTCCGGTTCAGCTCCGCCTTCGCCCGGCGCTTCTTCGCGGGAAGCACCAGGAGGCCGACGACGGAAAGGACGCTCGCGGCGAGGACTCCGGTCACGTCCGCGGCGGTCGTGGTGGCGATGATGCTGATGAGGGCGCCGAGCCCCAGGGCGGAGACTTCGATGACCGCGGTCGACGCCACCGCCGTCTGAACGGAATCCGCCAGCCGGCTGGATTCCCTGTCCCGGTCGTACCCCTCGATCGCCCGATGGGAAGCTGCCCCCACGGTCTCGAGCAGCCGCTTGCGGTCCTGGACGAACGTTCCCGGAAGCCGCCCCACCATCCGCTCCTCTCCCGTCTCCCGCGAGGCGCGCCGCTTCTCGATATGGTCCATGACCGCCTGCCATTGCGAGAGCTCGCTCTCGACCATCCAGTCGATGACCGCCTCGACCCGCTTCTCGACCACCCGAGGAAGGTCGCCCACCACGTTCCTCTCGAAATCGGCCTTGACCTTCGATTTGTTCACCAGGTCGAACACCCGGCCCAGGCGAAGCGTCTCCTCGAAGAAATCGGCGCCGCGGCTCTCGAAGTCGAGAAGGGCGTTGTCGATGTCCGAGAGGCGGTAGGCGAAGTTGCGCTTCTGATCCTCCTCGTAGAGCGCGAGCTGGCGTTCGATGTCCGAGAGCATGAGGACGTCGTCCTCGAGAAGGTCGAGCTCGGTTCGGGCGATGCCCGCGTACTTTCCCGCGAGCGAGAGGCCGACTCCGAGCGGATTGAGGAGCTTGAGCCGCACGCGCTCGCGATCGTCGAGGACCGAGACCACGTGGTCCTCGAGGGGAGAGAACCGGCTTTTCGCGAGAAGCGCGGGGTCGTTCTCGGCCTTCGCCCGGAGCGCCAGCCTCGCGGAGACGGAGAAGACCTCGGGGGAGGCGCCCAGGAGCTTCTTCCCGTTCTCGCGCACGAAGCCCTCCACCTCCGCCACGTCCTCCTCCCGCTCGAGGATGTCGACTTTGTTCACCACGAAGAGGATCTTCTTCCCCCAGCCGCGGATGCTCTCGAGAAACGAGCGCTCGCTCTCGGTGAATGGCCGGTCGGCGGAGGTCACGAACAGCACCAGGTCCGACCGCGGGATGAAGTCGCGGGTCAAGGCCTCGTGCTCCCGGGTGATGGCGTTGGTGCCCGGGGTGTCGACGATCTCGATTCGTTCCAGGACGGAAAGGGGAGATTCGACGACCTCGACCCCGTCGGCTCGGCGCTCGCGGCGCTCGTTCGCTCCGTGTTTCACCAGGGTGATCCGTTGGGTGGTAGGGGTGACTCCCTCCTCGAGGAGGCTTCTTCCCAGGAGCGCGTTCACGAAGGCGCTCTTTCCCGCGTTGAACTCGCCCGCGACCACCAGGAGGAAGAGCTCGTCGAGCTGCTGGATGGAAGCGTCGAAGGCGGCGGCGTCCCGCTCCTCGATTGCGACCCGCTCGAGCGAAAGCCGGCACTCGGCGAGAGCGCGGCGCTCGCGGGCGAGGATCTCTTCCTCGTCGTCGCTCAGAATCTTCGAAAGGCTCATGAAGGGACCCTGCGTCGCCGACGCCCTTCTCCGAAGAAGCCCTCGCAGTACGCGAGGCTATTGACCTCTTCCACCTCGCGATCGCGGCCTCGCGCGTGGCTTTCGAACGCCCGCTGGATCGCCGAGAGCGCCGTTTCGAGTGGAACCTCCGAGCGGTACCAGGCTTCGGCGCGGGCGAAGTCGGCGGGCGACAGGGTCCCCGGCCGTCCCTTCGAGCGAAAGAACTCGCGCTCGATCCGCTCACAGTAGGCGAGGAGAGCCGGATCCCTCAAGGGCGAGCCTCGAGTCGGGCTTCGACCGCCTCGCGGGTGGGAATGCCTTCGACCCCCGGCGCCTCGACGGCGAAGGAGGCGACGCAGGCGGCGAAGAGCGCGGCGCGCACCACCGGCCGCCGCCGCTCCCGGAGCGCGACGAGAAGCGCCGTCGCGAAGACGTCGCCCGCCCCGGTCGGATCCACCTCGACGGTGGTGAACGCGGGAAGATCGTAGACGTCCCCTTCGGAGTAGACCCGAACTCCCTGCGCTCCCTTGGTCACCGCGAACGCCCGACCCGCGAACTCCTCCGCGAGCTCTTCGGGGGCCGGGTGATCGTCCTCGCTCATGGAGACCACGTCCGCGGGCTCGAGCGCGGTCTTCGCCTCGGACCAGTCGCGGGCCTCGACCAGGCCCAGGCGCTTCCACTGGCGATAGAAGCCCTGAGGCGCCACTCCCGAAAGCCCGGAGGGAGCGAGGCGCGCGAGCGGGAGCTGGACCTCATCGAGCACGGGACAGTACAGCACCGCGGCGTCGTCGGCCAGGCGCTCCCGAATCGAGGCGAGGCTGTGTTGAGTGAGAGGGTCCGCCTCGGCCAGCACCCGCTGCCGCCGGCGGCTTCCTTCGTAGACGTTCTCGAACTCCGTGGTGCCCGCGGCTTCCTGGCAGTGGATTTCGACTCCGTCGAAGAGCTTCCAATAAGGGAAACCGCCTGCCGCGGAGGTGACGAGGCCCGAGCGGAGCCCGAGGCGGGCGGCGGTCAACGAGGCGAACGCGGCGGCCCCGCCGAGTCGTCTCCGGCCCGAGACGCGGTCGATGGTGACGTGGCCCACGGCCACGAAGTCGAGGGGAGCTTCGGTGAGCCCGTTGAAATCGACGCGACGTATCACGGGTTTGGCCCTCCCGGCTGGCCTCCCCGCGGAACCGGGGATAGGATGCCGGGTGCATGATCTGGACCTCCCTGATCGCGCAGGGAAAACGCCGTCTCTGGATGTCGCTCTTCGTCGCGATCCTGGTGGGGCTCATCTATATCCATTTCACGAGATTCTACCAGGGCCGCGTCTCCGGCTGGATTCTCGCGGCTTTCGGCGTTCCCGTGGTCCTGAATCTGCTTCGGGCCGTTCTTGGGCTCGCCTATCGCCTGGACCGCCATCCGTTCCGCCAGTTCGACCTCGGGCTGGTGGACGATTCCATCCGGCCGGGGAAGCCTCTCGAGGTCGAGCTGGTGCTCGAGGCGCGCCGTCGGGGAGCTCTCACCCGGCTGGACCTCGAGCTTCGTGCGATCCGGCAGAAATACGCGGAGCGGGGTCGGGAGAGCTCGACCCTGCACAAAGAAGTGAAGCCCGTCGCGCGCGGACTAGCTCTCGAGCCCGGAATTCGAAAGACCTACCGCGTCTCGATCGATCTCCCGGTGAATGCGCCGTACTCCTTCCGATCGATGGAAGGCAAGCTCGTCTGGTTCGTCGCCGTTGAAGCCGAGGTCGAGGGCTGGGGAAGGCTCCGGGACGAGATCGAAGTGACGGTGGCCCCGGATTGAGAATCGTTCTGGTCTTCAACCCCGAATCCGGAAGAGTGCGGGACAAAGCGACGATGCTCGGCCGCGTGCTGCCGGTGCTCGGGCGCTCGGGGATGGCCGTGGATATGCGGCCGACCGAGTGGCCGGGCCACGCGACCGAGATCGGCGCGCAAGCCGTGCGGGACGGTGTCGAGCGAGTCCTCTGCTGGGGAGGCGACGGCACGGTGAACGAAGTGGCGCGAGCGCTCGCGGGCACGGAAACGGCGCTCGGAATCCTCCCCGGCGGCACGGTGAACGTCTTCGCGCGCGAAGTCGGAATCCCGCGGCGGATGGAAGCGGCCGCGAAGACCTTCGTCGAGGGAGAAGTGCGGAGGATTCCCGTGGGGGTCGCCTCCGATCGTCCGTTCCTCCTCATGGCCGGTGTCGGTCTCGATGCCGAGGTCGTCCGGCGGCTGAAGGCGGGATTCAAGCGGGCGCTCGGCGTTACCGCCTTCTGGCTCGACGGATTCCGCGGGCTGGCGCGCTACCCGATGCCGTCGCTGCGAATCCGATCCGAGGGCCGCGAGGTCGAGGGGACAGGTCTCATCGCCGGGAAAATCCGGCGCTATGGCCCGAGGTACTTCATCGCGAAGGAGGCGAGGCTCGAGGAGCCGCTGCTGCACGTCGTGGTCTTCCGCGGCAGGAACCGCCGCGACTACCTGCGCTATCTCGCGGGGGTCGCCCTGGGGTCGCACCTCCGCTTCAAAGACGTCCTGTCCTTCAAGGCGAGCGCTCTCACCGTGGAAGCGGACGCGAGCGTTCCCTACCAGGTCGACGGGGAGTTCGGGGGATACACCCCCGTCGATCTCGGCGTTCGCGACCAAGCGCTTTCGGTCGTTCTCCCACCGCGTTGAGCGCCATGGTACAGTTTTCCTTTCCGACGTCGCGCGAGGTGATGACCATGCAAAGATTCGTCTTCTTCTTCGTTCCGCTGATCGCCGTCGCCCAGGCCGCCGCCGAGGACCGCAAGCCGGTCGTGGGGCGATCGGTCGTGTCCACCGAGTACGGGATCGTGGCCGCGAGCCAGCCGCTCGCGGCGAGGGCCGGGGTGCAGATCCTGGAGCGCGGCGGAAACGCCGTCGACGCCGCCATCGGCGCCAACGCCACCATCGGACTCATGGAGCCTACGGGAAACGGAATTGGAGGCGACCTCTTCGCCATCGTCTACTGGGCGAAGACCGGGGAGCTCATCGGGCTCAACTCCAGCGGCTTCTCGCCCTCGGGCATGAGCGTCGAGCTCCTCGCCTCGAAAGGCATCGAAGAGATGCCGCATCGAGGGATCTACTCCGTGACCGTGCCCGGGGTCGTCGCCGGGTGGGACGCGCTCCGTAGCCGTCTCGGGAACCTTCCGTTCTCGGAGATCCTGGCGCCGGCGATCCACTACGCCGAGAACGGATTTCCCCTCTCCGAGGTGATCGCCCGCGGCTGGGCCCGCTCGCAGGAGATGCTCGCGAGCCACCCGAACTCGAAAGAGACGTACCTCATCGAGGGCCGGCCTCCGCGCGCGGGAGAGGTATTTCGGAATCCGGACCTTGCCCGGTCCTTGCGGCGGATCGCGGAGCGGGGAAGAGACGGCTACTACAAGGGGGAGACCGCCCAAGCCATCCTCTCGATCTCCGCCGAGACCGGCGGGGTCTTCACCGCTTCCGACCTCGAGGAGTTCGAGCCGGAGTGGGTGACGCCCATCGAGACCAGCTATCGCGGCTGGAAGGTCTACGAGATCGGGCCCAACACGCAGGGAATCGCGGCGCTCATGATGCTCAACCTCATGGAGCGCTACCCCATGAGCGAATACGGCTTTCACTCCGCCAACGCTCTCCACGTGATGATCGAGGCGAAGAAGCTCGCCTACGCCGACATGCTGCACTACGTCGGCGATCCGCGGTTCTCTCCGGTGCCCGTGAAGGAGATGCTCGACAAGACCCACGCCGCCGAGCGCGCGAAGCTCATCGACCTGGCGAAGGCGCACTGCGCGGTGACTCCGTCGGAGCTCCGCAGCGTTACCGACGCCGAGGGCGGGGACACCATCTACATGTCGGTAATCGACAAGGACGGGAACATCGTCTCTCTCATCCAGAGCAACTACTCGGGGTTCGGCTCGGGCCTGGTTCCGAAGGGCGCGGGCTTCATGCTCCACAACCGCGGCGCCCTCTTCACCATGGAGCCCGATCGGCCGAATACCCTCGGCCCGCGCAAGCGGCCGCTCCACACCATCATTCCCGCGTTCATGGAGAAAGACGGAGTCCGCATCGGTTTCGGAATCATGGGCGGATGGAACCAGGCCCAGGCGCATGCCCAGTTCGTCGCCAACGTCGCGGATTTCGGCATGACGATCCAGGAGGCTCTCGAAGCCGGCCGGTTCACCAAGGGGAGCTTCGACGGATGCGACCTCGACATGGAAGCGCTCGTGCCAGAAGCGGTGCGGGCCGAGCTCGCGAAGCGCGGGCACGCGATCGAAGTGGCCGCTCCTCGAAGCGGAACCTTCGGCTTCGGCCAGGCGGTGATGTCGAATCCCCAGGGCGTTCATTTCGGCGCTTCGGAGCCGCGCCACGATGGCGCCGCGATTCCGGAAGCTCCGCCGGTGTTCCGCGAGCGGTAGCCGCTCGTGAGCACCGTAGCCCTCCTATTCCTCGAGATCGCGCTCGAGGCCTACGTGCCGCTCGCGCCGGCGACGCTCCTCTACCGTTCTCCCGCCGACGAATTTCTGACGATCGAGATCCTCCCGGTCCAGATCGAGGGCGCTCCCGCCGCCGTGCGCATGGGGAGCGACCGGCGCCGGCGGGTCGAAAGCTTCGATGCCGAAGAGGGATTCCGGGTGCACCGTTTGGTACTCGGCCGCGCCGGCGAGATCGTCTACGAGCGACCGCTTCCGCTCCTTCCGGCGACGATGATCTCGGGAGAGGTCCATTCGAGCCAGAGGCGTTTCGCGCGGATGGCCGGAGGCAGCAAGCAGGACGTGGGCGCGCACTACGTCGAGGCGGAGCTCCTGGGCGCCGAGGCGGTGACGATCGGGAGCGAAGTCTTTTCCGACTGCATTCGCATCCGAAGACACGAGACGCGGATGGACTTCAGCGGAGGCCAGGAGATCTACGACGCCACCGAGTGGTACGCCCGCGGCGTCGGCCTGGTGAAAGTCCAGGGCGAGAGGAGCGAGAAGAACGAAGAGGGAGAAGTCCTCTCGACCGAGGTCATTGACCTCTCGCTGGTGACTTCAGGGAAGCCCTAGGAGCGCGGCTGCGTTGTCGTGGAGGAGCTTCCGCTTCACCTCCGGGGTGAAGCCCTCGAGAGCGTCGAAGTCCTCGAGCCAGCGCTCGGGCAGGATGAACGGATAGTCGCTTCCGAACAGGATCCGATCGGAGAGCCGCTTTCTCGCTTCGTTCATCACCGCTTCGGGAATGTACTTCGGAAGCCACCCCGAGAGATCCATGAACACGTTCGCCTTGTGACCGATGATGGCGAGCATTTCCTCGTGCCACGGCCAGGCGGGATGGGCGCCTACGATCGTGAGCTCCGGAAACTCCGCCGCCAGGTGATCGAGGTAGATGGGCCGGGTGTAGTCGAGCCGAATGCCCATGCCTCCCCTGACCCCGGCCCCGAGGCCGTTGGTTCCGGTGTGGAAGAGCGCGGGGACGCCGAGCTCGGCGACTTTCGCGAACAGCTCCGAGAATCGCGGGTCGTTGGGGTAGAACGCCTGGATGCCGGGATGGAACTTGGCGCCCTTGAGGCCGAGCTCGCGGACGGCGCGCTCGATCTCGGCGACGGCGCGCTTGCCCTTCCAGGGATCTACGCTCGCGAAGCCGATGAACCTCCCGGGGAACTCGGCGACGATTCCCGCGATCTCGTCGTTGGTCAGGGGCGGAAGTCCGGTCGCCGTCTCCGCGTCCCAGGCGAGGAGCACCCCGACGACGTCGAGCTTCTCGTAGTGCTTCGCCACGTCGTCCATCCGGGTGATGGGAACCTTGCGGCGGAAGAACTTTTCCGCGGGCTCGCGAAACGGCCGGATGGCGGAGTCGAGAAAGCTCACCGTCGGCAGGTGAACGTGCATGTCGATCGCGTAAGGCGCGAAGGCCATGGGATCAGCCGTGAATCTGCTCGGCGAGGTAGCGCTCGCGGCCCACTTCCTTGACGAGGTGGAGCTGGCTTTCGAGCCAGTCGATGCTGTCCTCCTCGTCCTTCAGGATTTTCTCCAGGAGCTCCCGGGTCCCGTTGTCGGCCTTTTCGCGGCACAGAGCGATGGCATTGTTCAAGCGCTTTTGCGCGTCGACCTCGAGCTCGAGATCGACCTGGTGCTGCTCCACCGGCTCCTCGCCCACCTTGACCGGGTTCAGCCTCTGCATGTTGGGAACGCCGTCGAGGAAGAGAATCCGGTCGATGACCTCGTCCGCGTGCTTCATCTCTTCGATCGACTCTTCGCGCTTCTTCGAGGCCAGCTTCTCGTAGCCCCAGTTCTCGCACATCTTGGCGTGGACGAAGTACTGGTTGATCGCCGTGAGCTCCGACGTCAGAACCTCGTTCAGCGCCTCTACGATCTTGGAATCCCCTTTCATTCTTTCGGCTCCTCTCGGGGTTATGCGCCCCAATCTTACAGCGCGGAGCGGGAAAGGGATAGAAAAGGCGTCAGAGGGCGGGAGCGAGCTCGGTGAGGACGAGCTCCGCGCGGGAGCGTTCTTCCTGGCGCACGATCTGTACAATCTGCTCGACCGCGAGCCGGCAGCCGCCGCACCCGAGCCCCGCGGAGCAGTCGAGGCCGATCTCGGAGACCGTCTTCGCGCGGCCCTGACGGACGAGCGTGCGGATGTCCCGATCGGTAATCCCGGTACAATGGCAGACGATCACGATAGAAATAGCCTACCACCTCCGATTATGAAATTCAATGTCAAAGTGGGGCGGGCGAGATTTCCCACCCAATCAATCGTTTTTCCGTTTTTACCGGATTCTCGCCGTCTCGGGCGATCGCGGTTTGGAGGCTCTTACCGTCGAGCTCCACTGGACCCTCAGCCCGAGGCAGGGGAGAGGTCTTGTTGCAGTCCGAGACTCAGCGAGCGTAGCCTACGAACGGACGAACGGCCAAGTATCGGTCGGGATATCGGGCAAGCCGAAGGAGGAGAACGATGGCCACCACCTGGACTCGTTGGATTGTCGCAGTGGCGTCCCTCGCGGGCGCGGCCTGCGCGCAGAAGACGGTAAACGACGTGCTGGCCGATCCCGGCCGCTACGCGAACAAGGACGTCTCGCTCTCGGGCCGGGTAGTCGAGAGCTACTCGATCGCGGGTAAGGGATTCTACTGCGTCGAGGACTCGACCGGTCGCCTCTGGGTGTTTTCCTCGAAGGGTGTTCCTCGCAAGGGCGCCGGCGTAACGGTCAAGGGGAAGATCCACGATGGCTTCGACATCAGCTCCCTCGGCGACGTCATAAGCCTCCCCGAGCCCATCCGGGAACGCATCGAGAACGGACTGCTGATGGTGGAGTCGTCCCACAAAGCCGACAATTGAACCCTCCGCCCCTTGATCCCGGTCCTGTTCGGAGGGTACTTTTCATTCG